>JAPLGR010000733.1 GCA_026390045.1 Chloroflexota bacterium
TGAGTGCGCCCGACTGCCGCCCGGCCTCGACGACGACCACGCCGAGCGAGAGGGCCGCCAGGATGCGGTTGCGCCGCGGAAAATTCTCGGCCGCCGGGCCGACGCCCATCGGGAACTCCGTCAGGAGTGCCCCGCGCTCGATCACGGCGTCCGCCAGGCGATGGTTCTCCGGCGGATAGATCATCGCCAGGCCGTTGCCGAGGACGGCGATCGTCCGCCCGCCCGACGCGAGCGCCGCCCGGTGCGCCGCCGAGTCGATCCCGCGCGCCAGGCCCGAGATGACAACCACGCTGTTCTCGGCCAGGATGCGCCCGAGATCGCGCGCCACGCTGACACCATACGCACTCGGTTTGCGCGTCCCAACGACAGCCACGGCCCAGCGGTCGCGCGCTTCAATCCGTCCGTCCGCGTACAGCACCGGCGGAGGCTGCGCGATCTCACGCAGCCGGTCGGGGTATCCCTCGTCCAGCCAGGTCAGCGCTTCGTAGCCGGCGCTCGTGACGCGTGTGAGTTCCCCTGACGGATCGATCTTCTCGCGGCCTTCGATGAGCGCCGATGCTGCCGATGGCCCAATCCCGCATCCGCGCAGCTCCTCCGGCGTCGCGTGCCATGCCGCCTCGATTGAACCGAAGGCATCCAGCAGAGTCCGGAACCGAACCGCGCCGATTCCACCCACGCGGCTCAACGCAAGCCAGTGTGCCTTCTCATCCCCCATGCCGCGCCCCCGTCACATAGCCCGGCGAGAATACCACGTCGTTTCCGGCAATGTCAAGCGGGCGGTCTTCGGTGCCTCGCCTCACAACGCGCACTGACCGCCTGCAATGCGTGCCGTCAGACCAATCTGGGATCGCCCTCCCTCTCCAATCGCGCGACAGGGACAGCGTTCACCGCACTCCGCGATCATTCCTCTGCACCTGTTCCCGTTCGCACATTGAGACAGCCGGTCGCTACCCACAGCAGGTTAGTGGCTTGCGCAGCTCCCCCGCCCGGAGTAGCATAACGCGGCAGATACTGAAGGGAGGCGCTCATGCCCCGCCAGCGTGCCCTGTTCGTGATCTTCAGCCTGATACTCGGCTCCCTTGCATGTGCACTCCAGGATTCATCCGGCGAAGCTCCGCCTGAAGCTGTCGTGCCGTCCCCTGAAGCCGCGGCAGCCACGCCGGTGAGTCTTGACCTATGCACGCTGTTGACCGCTGGCGAGGTCTCCGAAGCGTTGGGGGAGACCGTTGATGTCCGGCCGGGCTTGCAGACCGGTGCGTGCAGCTTCGCAACGACCGCCAGCACACAGTCAAAGTCCGTCTCGGTCTCTGCGGCACAGGGAACCCAAGCGCGCGACCTGGTGCAGATGTCCGCCAGCCTGGGCCTCCTCTTCGGCGGGAATGCTGAACTACAGCAAGTTGCGGAAGACCTCAAGGCCAACGCCGCCAGCATGAGCCTGCAGGAAGTCGTCGAGAAGTCCAATACGCTCCTCGTTCCGCTTGGCTACACCTACACGGCAGCGGGGAATCAGGCTTCGCCTGCCATCTGGGGCTGGAATCCGATGGGCTCCGGATCGCTCGAACAGGTGGACGGCGAGACGTTCCTCGCCGTGAGCGTTGTCGGATTAGATGAGCAGGCCGCGCTGGCACTGACGACGCACCTGCTCGCCCTCGCGGACGCGCGGCTGCCGGCGGCCTTCACCATCGAGCTTGCGGACAGCCTGCAGATCCAATTCACGGCCGAGGTGCCTGCGCCGACACTGGTGACTACGCCGACACTGGTGCCTATGCCGACACTGGTGCCTACGCCGACACTCGTGCCTACGCCGACACTGGTGCTTTAGGCGACCCCGTAGCCGCCAGCAAACTCGAACGTCCAAGTTGCCAACCGCGTGGCCCGCATCGACGCGGCAACCGGCACCCTGCTGGCCGGGGTGCCGGTGGGCTCTGGACCGATGAGCATTGCCATCGGCGAGAGCGCGGTGTGGGTCGCCAACCAGGGCGACGGTACGGTCTCACGCGTCGATCCGGCCACCAATCAGGTTGTTGCCACCATCAGCATCGGGCAGAAGGGCTTCTTGCGCCTGGCTGCGGGCGAAGGGCGCGTTTGGGTGGCCGCCTGCCTCGACAAGGTCGTCAAGGTCATTGATCCCACTACGAATGAAGTGACCGCGAGTGTCCCGGCCGAAGGCTGCTGGAACGTCGCGGTCGGCGGCGGGCAAGTCTGGGTCCCGATCGGCGAACGAACAGTCATGCGGGTCTACCCAGCGACGCTGACCGCCATGCCGACCATCTTCGTGCAGAGCGGACCGTCCGAGATCGCTGCAGGCTTCGACTCAATGTGGGTGGCCAATGTCAATGCGATCACCGTGTCGCGATTCGACTCGGTCGTACGGGAGATCACGGCAACGCTGATGACCGGGCTGGACCTCGCCAAGCACAATCTGCATGGCCTGCCACTGGTGAGGGACGCGTCTGGCTCTCCACGACGGCTGGTGTGATGGGATTCGACCCGACAGGCGACACACTGGCCGTCACGTTCTCGGCGGTTCCGGACCCGTGGTCTCTCGCCACGGCCGGTGGTGCACTGTGGGTGACGACCGACGCTGCGGGCGGGATCTTCGCCCTGGACCCACCGAGTGGTGACCTTGTCCGTCAGGTTGCCTGGGGGACCACACCATTCGCCATCGCTGCCGGCCCCTAGGTCATCGCATGAGGTCCCAGGAATCGAGTAGGGAGGATGGGTTATCCATCCTCCCTCTCACACCACCGGACATGCGGGTCCGCATCCGGCGGTTCGGTGAACGTCAGGGCACCAAACGAACCTTAGCCCTCGAGCCCTTGTTGGCGGTCCGTGCCGGGAACGACTCGGCCC
>JAPLGR010000523.1 GCA_026390045.1 Chloroflexota bacterium
CGTGGATCCATGTTTCGTGATGGGGATGCCGCCTCGGTTGACCGCTGACACGGGGATGGATGTTCTCACCCATGCCTTTGAGGGCTACACGTGCAGCTGGCGCAACGACTTCTCCGACGGACTGTGTCTCAAGGCGGCGGAGATGGTCTTCCAGTACCTGCCACGAGCATATGCCGATGGAAGCGATGTGGAAGCGCGCACGAAGATGCACTGCGCGGCGTCGATCGCGGGGCTCGGTTTTGGCAATTCGATGGCTTCACTGGCCCATGGCCTCGGGCACTCACTGGGCGGGGTGTTCCATGTCCCGCACGGTCTGGCGGTCGGCCTGTCCCTGCCCTATGTGATCGAGTTCTGCGCTCGAGGCGAGGCCGGGACGACGCGCTATGCAGAACTGGCCTACCATCTGAAGCTGCCCAGCTCGTCTGAAGCGGAAGCGGCACACGCCCTAGTGGAGGCCGTCCGTGGCCTGCAGAAGAGGCTAGAGGAACCGACGACGCTGGCCGGCTGCGGCATCAGCCGGGAGGATCTTCAATCGCAGATGGCGCTGCTGGTCTTCAACTGCGGCAACGACAGCTCTACGGTGACAAGCAGTCGGATCCCCGATGACCAGGAGACCAAGCGGCTGTACGAGTACGCCTACGACGGTAGGTCTGTGGATTTCTAGATCGGCGGGCCGAACGCCAGGCCCCTTGACTTCGTGAGTGCCTCATGGGAGGTCGTGGGTGATGCACCAAACGCTGCTGCACGTCGATCTTGATCGGGGGCAGACCCGGACGGAAGAGATCGATGCGGGCTACCGCCGCGACTTCATTGGAGGCAGCGGGCTGGCCGCGCGACTGCTGTGGGATTCGCTCGACCCGGCACGCGATCCGCTCGACGCGCAGAGTCCACTGGTGTGGATGACCGGACCGCTGACCGGCAGCGGTGGACCTGCAACGGGGCGCTTTTCGATCTGCGGCCGGTCCCCGCAAACGAGGATCTGGGGGGAGTCCAACATCGGAGGCTTCGTTGGCCCCGAATTGCGCTATGCCGGGTACGACGGCCTGTGGATCACCGGGCGGGCAGCGAAACCGGTCTACTTGTGGATCCATGACGGCCAGGCGGAGCTCAGAGAGGCTTCGCACCTGTGGGGCAAGGCCGACACTTACGAGACACAGCGGCTGATTCGCCAGGAGACGGGTGAAGCTCGCGCCCGTGTCGCATCCATTGGAATGGCAGGAGAGAACGGGGTGTGCTACGCCTCGATCTTGTCGGACCACGGCCGTGCCGCAGGTCGGACCGGCATGGGCGCGCTGATGGGCTCGAAGAACTTGAAGGCAGTAGCGGTCCGAGGGACGCGCGCCCTCACCTTCGCTCGCGACGACGAGTACAGGCGGCTGCGGCGAGAAACGAACAAGGCGCTGCTCGAGGAGAACATGACCGCGGTGTTCGGGGACCTGGGCACCGCCAACGCGCTCGAGTACGAGCAGATGCTCGGGGAGATGCCACAGAAGTACTGGACTCAGGGCGAGTTCGAGGGCGCTGGGAACATCAGCGGCGCGCACATGGCCGAAACGATCCTGGTTGGCAAGGCGGCCTGCCAGGGCTGTGTCATCTCTTGCGGGCGCGAAGTTAGTGTCAATGAGGGCGCATTCAAGACCAACGGGAAGGTGAAGGGGCCGGAGTATGAAACGATCTGCTCGTTTGGCTCGCAGCTGCTCGTGGATGATCTGGCGATCATCACGGCCTTGGGGAACCGCTGTGACGCCCTTGGCATGGACACAATCAGCGCCGGGAACACCATCGCACTCGCCTATCTGCTCTTTGACCGCGGGATTCTCTCTGCGGGTGACACAGGCGGTCTGGAGCTGCGCTGGGGCGATGCGACACCGTGCTTCAGCCTGATCGATCAGATTGCGCGCAGGGAGGAGTTCGGGGCACTCCTGGCCCAAGGGAGCCGGGCATTGGCTGAGCACTATGGCGTCGGAGACCTGGCGGTCCATGTCAATGGTCTCGACGTGCCTATGCACGACCCTCGGGCAATGACGGGCATGGCAATCGTCTACGCCACATCGCCGCGAGGAGCGTGTCACAACCAGAGCGAGTACTTCATGGTGGAAATCGGCGGGTCCATCGATGAGCTGGGGATTCCCATGACGGAGCGGCTGGTCGATGCCGGCAAGGCGCATCATGTGGCCCGCCATCAGGACCTGCAAACTGTCTACAACTGCCTGGTGAGTTGTCTGTTTGCCTCGGTCAAGCCGTCGACCATGGCGACGCTTCTGACTGCGGCAACAGGTGTGGACTATTCGTTGGATGAGATGATGAAAGCGGGCGAACGCGTCTGGAATCTGAAGCGGGCCATCAACTGCCGCCTAGGGGTCACTCGGGCGAACGACAAGCTGCCGAAGCTGCTGCTGGAAGCGCTGCCGACCGGCGGGCAGGAAGGACATGTCCCGGACATGGACCTGATGATGGGGGAGTACTACGAGGCGCGCGGCTGGGATCCCGTCACCGGGAAGCCAACGCCCGCGAAGCTGCAGGAGCTTGACCTGAGCTTTGCAGC
>JAPLGR010000735.1 GCA_026390045.1 Chloroflexota bacterium
CGTCGTCAGCACGGGGAGGGAGTTGGTGAGGACGGTCAGGTTCTGCCGGTGGCGCAGCTCCCTGGCGACTTCGAGGACGGTCGTTCCGCTGCCGAGGAAGACTGTCTCGCCATCCTGGATGAGCGCCGCCGCGGCGCGGCCGATCTGGGACTTCTCACCTGGCTGCTCCCGGCTGCGGAGCAGCATGGGCGACTCCGGAGTCGCGCGCCGGACGAGGATCGCGCCGCCATGGACGCGCTGCAGGCGTCCCCGCGTTGCTAGGCTCTCAAGGTCGCGGCGCGCCGTTGCCTCGCTGACCTCAAATGCCTCGCAGATGTCGGCCACCGACAGACGCTGCTGTGCCTCCAGCCGCCGGAGGATCTCTTCCTGGCGTTCGACATTTGAGAGGCCGATCTCATCACTCATGGCGGCGTGCTTCGCAACCGCGCACGGTCAATCGCAAGCAATCATCATTAACCATCGTACAATCAAAACCAAACGCGAGTCAAGCTTGGCCGCCAGAAGGCAAGCCCCTAGGCGGGTGACGGCATGCGGGGCCACCTGCCCGGCTCAGATAGTCGAGCACGAGGGCGCGGGCATCCACATTGCGGATCAGCCACAGGATGAGCAGACCCCCGCCGGCGGCGAAGACGAAGATCATCCCGTACAGCCCCAGCAGCAGCGAGCCGATCGCCGTGAAGCCGGACTTCCCCTAGAATCCCTCAGGTGGCGTTGGGACGCTTGGCCTTGAATCTGGAGACCAGAACGTCTGCCACCCCAGGAAACAGAAAGCCCACGAGGACCAGAACGCTCCAGCTTCTCGGGAGGACAACGAGTCGGCGAGGGTGACGGACGAGGCGGGCCATCTGGTCCGCCACGTAGTCCGTCGGCATCAAGCCGGGATGGTGCGGTGCATCCGCCCTGCCTTCGACATGGGCCTTGAGGCGAGGGGTGATCTCGGAGGGGGTGTAGCACGGGCAGAAAGCAGATCCATGGATGCCCGAGCCGCGCAGCCGGCGGCGCAGCGAATGCACCATGCGGCGGATTTCCGTGCGGTCTGTCACGTCGGTCCGCACGATGAGCGCCTCACTCCCCAGCCTCTCGACCTCCCGGGCGACCTCCTGCAACCGGTCTTCGCGACGAGCGGCCAGCGTGAGGCGCACGTGGTCGCGAGCGACTCGACGCGCGGTTGCCGCACCGATCCCGCTCGATGCACCGGTGATGATCATGACCTCATTGGGCATGGACTGGCCTCTCCTCAGACGTGGCGAACGGGGAGCACGATGCATCCCGCCCGGCTGGGATGGTCGAGCACGAGGGCGTGAGGATCCACATTGCGGATCAGCCACAGGATGAGTAGATCCCCGCCAGCGGCGAAGACGAAGATCATCCCGTACAGCGCCAGCAGCAGTGAGCCGATCGCCGTGCCCACGGCGAACGGCACGACGCCCAGGAGGAGGGCGGGCATCAGCGCGCCGAGGCGGTAGGCGCGGGCAGGCATCGGATCGAGTGCATGGGCATAGGGCGTCAGCGTCGAGGCCTGGAAGCCGAGGCGAATCCGTTTGAACGGCATCCGCCCGAAGGCGGACCATGCGAGCGCGTGGATCCCTTCATGGACCACGATGCCGGCGATCATCAGCACAAGGAAGATCAGTCCGCCTCTCAGGGAGAACCCGGCGGCGGAGAGGCTGCGCGCAGGCGACAGGGCGAGATACGCGACCAGCATCAGCGCGACGAGCGGCAGCGAGATAGCCAGCGTCCAGACGTTGGCGCGGGCCAGCGAGGTCGAGAGGTCCTGCCCCTCCGGGATCCCCGTTGCTCTCTCTTCCATGCCGTTCCTTCCTTATAGAAGCCCGACCGAGCGCCGGTCGGTCCCCACGGCGCCAGGGATCCGCGGCAGTGCCCCCGGCACAAGCCGGGCATACCGCGCAGCTCAGCTCGGCCGGTGCCTTGTCAGGCGTCAGCCCTCAGGGCGTTGTTGGCCTGCCCGATCGAGTCAAGGAAGGTCCTGGCGGAATTGGTGAGCTTCCGGTCCTTCAGGTAGGCCAGAACGATCCGGCTGTCGATGACCTGCTCCAGCTCGAGGGCAACAACCTCCGGCTGCTTGTGGTAGTCGTAGAGCCGCTCCATCATCAGCGCGATGCCCATGTTCGCCGCCACCTGCGCGATGATGCTGTCGTTTCGCAGGGTAGAGTGGACTACGCGTGGTTCGAAGCCGGCTGCCCGGCAGGCATCCAGCACCAGTTGGTGAATCGCCGTGGCCTTGTCGAGCACGATGAAGTTCTCGTCCTTCAGTTCCTGGAGGCTCACGACCGATCTCGATGCCAGACGGTGACGGCTGCAAACGACGACGATCATCCGGTCCGGGCAGATCTCCAGCCAGGCGTGCCGGTCCCGATCGACGCAGTTGTCCCTCACGAAGGCCAGGTCGTAGCGGCGATCGTTGAGGGCGGGAATGATCTCGGCAGCCTCCCGCTCCTCCAGGGTCACGCGGATTCCCGGATGGGTTTCGCGGAAGGCGGCGATGTACTTTGGAATTCCGTACTGGGCAATGACCGGTATGGCGGCAATCGACAGGGGTTCCATTTCAGGCCGGACTTCCTGGAGATCCGCCATCATGGCCTTGTAGGCCTCATGCAGCTTGATGGCATGTTCGTGGAAGGCCTTGCCCGCCTCGGTCAGAGAGACCTTTCGCCGGCTGCGGTCGAACAGGGCGACGCCCAGTTCCTGCTCGAGGGCGATGATTCGCTTGGACAGGGAGGATTGGGACACGAAGAGCTCATCCGCTGCGGCGGTGAAGCTGCCGGTCCGCGCGATCGACAGGAAGTACTCAACCTGACGGATCTCCATTCCGCAGCACCTGTTACTATTCCATTTCGGAATAGATTCTAGCACAGAATGAATTGATGGCTTTAGCGAATGGGTGGTACGCTGTATGAAACAGTGTTCCGAAATCCTCTACGTCCGCCCTACCCGCCCAAGTAGAAACCAGAGGAGAGACGCCATGAAGAAGTTGCTGATCGTGCTTCTCGCTGCTTCGATGCTCCTGCTGTCGGCGTGCGCGACGACACCAACAGAGGAGGCCCCCGCGACCACCGCACCGGAGGAACCAGCCGCGACGACCGCCCCCGAGGAGCCGGCCGCGAAACCCGTTCTCGCCGTCGTGCTCCCCGCCGTCGACAATCC
>JAPLGR010000707.1 GCA_026390045.1 Chloroflexota bacterium
CACTCGAGTCTGCCTTGCGATCGGCCGAGACCCCGGACCTCGACGACCTGCGGCGCGATCTGCGGCTTGGTATGGGCCCGTGTCAGGCAGCGTTCTGCGGCTACCGCGCCGCAGGGCTGGCACTGCGGACAGTGCCGTCAGCACCGGCGGATGGCGGGCTGGGCGACTTTCAGCAGGAACGCTGGCGCGGACTGCGCCCGCTGGCATGGGGACAGACGATCCGACAGCTCGAGTTCAGTCGCCGCGTCATGGGCGAGCTCCTCGGCTTCCCTGGCAAGGGGGAGGACGAGTGATCGACCTGTTGGTCGTTGGCGCAGGGCTCACCGGGTTGTATGCCGCGTGGCTTGCCGCGCAGAAGGGTGCACGCACGCTGCTGATCGCCTATGGACGCGGCGGCCTCGAACTCTCTCCCGGCACCTTGGGAGTCGCAGCTGGCACGTCTCCCCGCGAACAACTGGCGGCCTTCAAGCGCCCCCATCCCTATGCTCTGATCGGGCCGCGCACGGTCGACCAAGCGCTCGATGCGTTGCTGACGCTCCTTGCCGCGGAGGGGCATCCTTACGCCGGCAGCCTTGACGTCAACTTGCTTCTGCCCACGGCGGCAGGCGCCACGATTGAGGCGGCCTATGCGCCTGCTGCGCTTGCCGGCGTTGACCTGGGCAACCCGAGGCAAATGGCGATCGGCGGCTTCCTTGGGTTCCGCGACTTCGACTCGACCCTGGCCGCTCGCCGACTATCCGCTCGCCTCGGGGAATCCATCACGGCCATCGACCTTCCACTCCCGCCCCCCACCTCGCAGCGCGACCGATACGCTACGGACCTCGCCCGCCTCTTCGAAGATGCTTCGTGGCGCGAGGCGGCTGCACGCGCCTGGCGATCTGCGCTCGTCGGCGTTTCTCATCTCGGCCTGCCCGCCACCCTCGGCTTCCAGCATCACCAGCAAGTGTGGCAGGACATGCAAGATCGCCTCGGACTATCCATCTTCGAGATCCCGACGCTTCCCCCCAGCATGCCCGGCCTCCGGCTCGAGTGGGTGCTTCGCCATGCCTGCCAGGACGCCGGAGTCGACTTCGTCGAGGGTTCCCGGGCGGTCGGCCGTGTCACCAAGCCACACGCCCGTGCGCGCGTGGCAGGTGCAGTCGCGCTCACGGCGGGAGGGCCCCGGGCCTTTGACGCCGACGCCGTTCTGCTCGCCACGGGCGATCTCCTGCATGGCGGCCTCGTCGCCAGGCAGGACGGGCTGCTCCAGGAAAGCGTGTTCGACCTGCCGGTCGTCCACAACCCCGACCGGTCAACCTGGGTCTCGCCCAGGGCTTCGGACACGCAGCCCTATGCCACGTTCGGCCTGCGCGTCGATGCCTCCATGCGGCCTCTGGATGCACATGGCCAGCCGCTGTACTCGAACCTCTTTGCCGCCGGCGGATTGATCGCCGGAGCACGGCGCGCGGAGGAGGGTTCCCGACAGGGTATCGGAATCTCCACCGCGTACTCCGCCGTCGAGGCTGCCCTGGCATGACGCACCCGACGCCGGCGCTGACCGCGGATCTGTGTCTCAAGTGCAACATCTGCACGGCATCGTGCCCGGTGGCGGCCGTCACGGACAAGTTCCCGGGCCCGAAGGCAGTGGGCCCTCAGGCGCAACGCTTCCGCCACCCGCAACTCCCGCCTCCGGACGCATCGCTCACATGGTGCTCGGGATGTGGGACGTGCACGCGCGTCTGCCCGCATGGCGTTGCCATTGCTGAGATCAACATCCAGGCCAAGGCACGCATGGCCGAAACGCACACGCCACCACTGCGTGACCAGATCATCTCGCGGACAGAGTTGTACGGTTTCGCTGGAAGCCTTGCGGCGCCGATTGCCAATCCCGTCCTGCGCTTCGGCCCCGCACGATGGGCGCTCGAGAAGGTCCTGGGGATAGATCGGCACGGCCCCATGCCGCCGTTCGCCGCGCGGACGCTGCGCGCCCGGCTGCGCTCACGATGCATTTCGGAGCCACCCGCGGAAGCCTCCCACGTGGTCGCGTACTTCCACGGCTGCAGCACCAACTACTACGAACCCGAACTTGGCCAAACGGCCATTGCGGTCCTGGAGAAGCTCGGTTGTCGCATCATCCTCCCCCCGCAGCGGTGTTGCGGCCTGCCGCTCCAGTCGAACGGCTTGTTCCCCGCCGCTCGCCGGCATGCAAGGACCAACATCCGGCTGCTCCTTCCGTTTGTCGAAGCGGGTATCCCGATTGTCGGCACGTCGACCTCTTGCACGCTGGCCCTCAAGCATGACTACCGGACGATTCTGGGCGTTGAGGGCGAGGCTGCTGAAGCAGTCGCCCTCAATACGTTCGACATCTTCGAGTTCATTGAAGCGCGCCTGGACAAGGCCCTGGATCGCGCCGAGCTCTCGCCGATCGAGGCCACCGCGCTATATCACCCGCCGTGCCAGCTCAAGAGCCACTTCATGGGCATGCCGGCGATGCGTGTGCTCCAGCGGGTTCCGGGGCTTCGCTTGGTCCTCTCGGAGTCCGAATGCTGCGGGATTGCCGGCACTTACGGCATGAAGCACGAGAAGTTCGCGGTCGCGCAAGCGGTCGGCGCCGGGCTGTTCCAGCAGGCCTCCGATTCAACCAACGACTTTGTGCTGAGCGATTCGGAAACTTGTCGGTGGTGGATCGCTCAGCATTCGGGCCGCCAAGTCATCCACCCGATCGAGCTCCTTGCCAGATCGCTCCGCCTGGCATGACCCATCAGTTCACCTTCTTGCGTCACGGTCAATCCGTCGCCAATCATATGGGATCATCCAGGGGCATCTGGACTACCCGCTGTCGGATGTTGGGCGGCAACAGGCTCAGGCAAGGGCCGATGCCTGGGCCAACGAGGGCCGCAAGTACGATC
>JAPLGR010000292.1 GCA_026390045.1 Chloroflexota bacterium
GTGGATGGCCCTGCTGGTGATCGGTCAGGTCGACTACTGGATCGACCGGCCGGCACAGGCGGAATCCGCATTCCATCAGGCGCTTGCCTCTCCATCCGACGACCCGGCTGGTGTGGCGACGGCTTACTCGTACATGGCCGCCCTGGAGTCAAAGGAAGCTGCACCCGATTGGGATCAAGTCCTGGCTTATCTGACGGAGGCCCTTCAGCGCCAACCCGCTATGACCTTAGCCCTCAACAACCGGGGCGTTGCTTACCTCCAGCGAGGCGCGCCCGGCGACCTCCAGCGCGCGGAGGCTGACTTCCGGGATGCGATGTCGGTGGAATCCACCTTCTCCTCCGCCCCGTTCAACCTCGCCCTTGCACTGCTTCGGGAGCCAACCGACAAGACTGAGGAAGCTCTGCAGCTGCTGAAGCTTGCCGCGTCACTCAATCCCTTGTCCCCGGGGGCCCTCAATGCTCTGTGCTGGACCCTGAGCCTCGAGGGGAGACCAGAGGAAGCCCTGCCATACTGCGACGAGGCCGTCAAGCTGGACGAGACCGGCAACAGCCATGATAGCCGGGGCCTGGCCCTCGCCCTTCTGAGAAGGTTCGAGGATGCAGCTGCAGATTTCACGCGGTTCATGGAACTGGCCAGCGAGAACGACCCTCAGGTGTACGCCCAACGTTCTCAGACGCGTCAAGAGTGGATCGATGCCCTCCAGCGAGGGGAGAATCCCTTCAACGCGCAGACCCTTGGGCAACTGCGTGAAGAGGAACGCTAGTTGGCTGGCGACCGTGCCATGAGCAGCCACGCTCGGGCAGGCGGTGACAACTTCGCGGAAGGCAATCGGGGATGGGCGCCGGGAACGGTCGAAGGGGCATGACCGTATTCCGCCGGAGCGGATCAGCCGAGACCAGGAAGCAGATGCACGATGATCTTCCCGCCGGCCGGATCGATTTGCCGCACGACCTCGTCCGTTGCCGGCAGCAGGATCTCGCGATCACCACGCACCACATACACGTCGTTGGCGCCGGTCGCCAGGATCTCCGTCACCTGTCCCAGAACTTCATCCTGGTCGGTCACCACCGTCAAGCCGAGGATCTGCCAGTGGAAGTAGGTGCCCGGGGGTAGCGCCTCGACTTGCTCGGCCGCCACGCGTACTTCGGTCGACCGCAAACCTTCGGCGTCTTCCCAGCTTGCGCAGCCCTTCAGCTCAAGCAGGTAGCGATCGCCGTGCCGGCGCAGCCCGGATACCGTGGCCTCCCGGCGCGCATCTCCGAGGAAGACACGCCTGCCCGCGCTGAGCACGGTCACCAGCTCCGAATACGGCTCAAGCAGCAGTCCGCCGCGCACGCCGTGCGGACGAACGATGCGCCCGACCGCCAGGGTCTCCCCAGGAGATCGGGCGCCTGATTCCTCTTCGGCCCTGCGCTTGCGCGGCATGGCCTACAGGATGTCGAGCGAAGCCCGTGCGCCGTGGCGAGCCGCCGCCACGCGCAGCAGCACGCGCATGGCATTGGCCACCTTGCCGCCTCGGCCGATCACCCGCCCCATGTCCTCTTCACCTACCTTGAGCTCCAGCCGGACATCCTTGCCCCGGCCGTGCTCCACGACATGGACCTGCATCGGATCATCGACCAGCGACTTGGCGATGTACTCGATCAGCTCTTTCATCCCACCGCCTTTGTCGGCCGAGCCTACGCTTCCGCCTTCGGCTCTGCCTCAGCTGCCTTCTTGGCCTTCTTCTTGGAGGGACGCGCGGACGTGCCCGGCTCGCGCCGTGTCCGCGGATCAACTTCGACGGCCGCCGGCCGACTCGCAAGCACGGCCTCGGCGGTCTCGCCCTTCTGGACTCGCTCCCAGCGCTCCCACGCGCCGCAGGTCTTAAGCACCTGCTGGGCCGAGTCGGACGGGACGGCGCCCGCCTTCATCCAGTGGAACAGGCGATCCTCCTTGACATCTATCGTCGCCGGCTGCGTGCGCGGGTTGTAGTGACCGATGACCTCGAGGAAGCGCCCGTCCCGCGGGCTTTCTTTCTCCGCCACCACCATCCGGTAGAACGGCTGATGGCGGGAACCCTCACGACGGAAACGAATGCGAACCATGTTGACCTTCTCCCTGTCTCAAGTATCGGGCCAGTCGCGCGGGCGAGCTGCTGAGGTGGCCGGAAGGAGGGCCATGCATCTCGCTGCACGCGATTCTGGCAGGCTCATCGCGGCAG
>JAPLGR010000653.1 GCA_026390045.1 Chloroflexota bacterium
GAGATGCCACAGGCCGGCTTCGATTCCTGACCGCCGCGCTTCGAGCTGCTCGTCCGCAGGAAGGAAGGCGCGGATGATGACCGGTGTCTCGGGTCTGGCGGCCTCTTCGCCCTCGCGCTCCGACTCGACCGCCACGCCCCCCGGAGCGTGACGCGCCAGCAGATCGGCAACGGCTTCCGCCAGTTCGCCGTCCACCGTCAGGCTGATCTCCATCCAGTTCAAGCGGCTGTTCCCCCGAACAGGTCCTTCAGCGAGTCGAGGAAGCCCCTCTCCTGCGGCTGGGCCTCGCTCCCCATGGTCGCGGCGAGCTGCTCGAACAGCTCGCGCTGCTCCTTGGTCAACGTCCGCGGCACCTCAACCGACAGGATGACCAGCTGGTCGCCGCGTCCATTGCGCCGCACGTGCGGCACGCCCTTGTTCTTCAGCCTGAGGACGCGCCCGGCCTGAGTTCCGGCCGGCACCGACACGGTCTCATCACCGTCGACAGTTGGCACGGTGATCTTGGCGCCAAGCGCCGCCTGGGCGACATTGATGCTGACGTCGAGCAGGATATCGTAATCCCGCCGGCGGAAGAAGCGGTGCGGCTTGACGTGCAGCACGATGTACAGGTCCCCGCGCGGGCCGCCATTGATCCCCGGCTCGCCCTCGGCGCTCATCCGGATCTGCGTGCCATCATCCACGCCCGCCGGGAGGGGGACCACGCGCTTGATCTCCGCCCGCTGCTGCCCGGTGCCGCGGCAGCCCCGACACGGGGTCTCCACCGTCTCACCGGCCCCGCCGCACGTCGGGCAGGTAGTCACGTTCACCATCGAGCCCAGGAACGTCTGGCGGACCTGGCGGACCTCGCCGGCGCCGTTGCAGGCCTTGCAGCGAATGGGTGTGGTGCCGGGCTCGGCGCCTGAGCCGTTGCATGCTGGGCATGTATCCTGGCGGGCGAAGGCGATCTCCTTCTCGACGCCGAAGACCGACTCCTCGAAGCTCAGGCTCTGGTCGAAGCGCAGGTCGGCGCCGCGACGCGGGGCGCGCCGCGAGCGGCGACCCCCGCCCATTCCGAAGCCAAAGAATTGCTCGAAGATGTCGAACGGGTTGATACCGAAATCGGCCGGCATGCCCTGGACGCCGGCATGGCCATAGCGGTCGTACGCCGCCCGCCGCTCGTCATCCGAGAGGACGGCGTAGGCTTCGTTGATCTCCTTGAAGCGCTCCTCGGCCCCCGGCTCCTTGTTCACGTCCGGGTGATACTGCTTGGCCAGGCGCCGGTAGGCGCGCCGCAGGTCCTCGGACGGGGCGTCACGAGGAACCTCCAGCACCTGGTAGTAGTCGCGCTTCTCGGGCATGGCGTAGCCGCGCGCCCGGCATCAGGCCGGGCGTCCGTGTCGCCGGCTAGCTTTCCTTGAACTCGCCGTCGATCACATCGCCCCCCGGTTTCGCCCCGCCGCCGGACGGCGTTGGCCCTGTGCCGCCGGCCGGGGGCCCGGAGGGCTGCTGGTAGGCGGAGGAACCGATCTCCTGCATCGCTTGCAACAGCTCGTTGGTGGCCGTCCGCGCGCGCTGGGCGTTCTCCGATTCGAGGGCGCCACGGGTTGCCTGGATACGCGTTTCGACCTTCGAGCGAATATCCGCCGGGAGCTTGTCGCCTGCGTCGCGGAGTGCCTTCTCCGCAACGTAGACAGCATTCTCGGCCGCGTTGCGCGCCTCGGCCATCTCGCGCCGCCGCTGATCCTCCTCGCGGTGTGCATCCGCTTCGCGGCGCATCTTCTCCACCTCATCCTCGGAAAGCCCGGAGGAGGCGGTGATTGTGATGTGCTGGCTGCGTCCGGTTGCCTTGTCGGTGGCGCTGACCTTGAGGATCCCGTCCGCGTCGATGTCGAACGTCACCTCGATCTGCGGCACGCCGCGTGGGGCAGGGGGGATGCCGTCGAGCGTGAACTTGCCCAGCGACTTGTTGTCGGCCGCCATCGGGCGCTCGCCCTGCACGATGTGGATCTCCACCTCGCGCTGATTGTCGGAGGCCGTCGAGAACACCTGGCTCTTGCGCGTCGGCACCGTCGTGTTGCGCTCAATCAATGCCGTGGCCACGCCGCCCAGCGTCTCGATGGACAGCGACAGCGGCGTCACGTCCAGCAGCAGGATGTCCTTGACCTCGCCGCCGAGGACGCCGGCCTGGATCGCCGCACCCACCGCCACGACCTCATCAGGGTTGACGCCCTTGTGCGGATCGCGGCCGAAGATCTTGCGCACCGAGTCCTGCACGGCCGGCATGCGCGTCATCCCGCCCACCAGCACCACTTCCTGAATGTCGGCTGCCGTCAGGCTGGCGTCTTGGAGCGCCCGGCGGCAGGGGCCGATCGACCGTTCGATCAGGTCATCCGTCAGTTGCTCGAGCTTCGACCGCGTGAGGGTGATGTTCAGGTGCTTGGGCCCGCCGGCATCGGCGCTGATAAAGGGCAGGTTGATCTCGGTCTGCATCACCGTGGAGAGCTCGATCTTGGCCTTCTCGGCGCCTTCCTTTAGGCGCTGGAGCGCCTGCCGGTCGGAGCGCAGGTCGATGCCCGATTCCTTCCGAAACTCGTCGGCCACCCAGTCAATCACACGCTGGTCGAAGTCGTCGCCGCCCAGAAAGGTGTCGCCGTTGGTCGCCTTGACCTCAAACACGCCGTCGCCGACATCCAGGATCGAAACATCAAAGGTCCCGCCGCCCAGATCGTACACGGCAATCGTCTGGTCTTGCTTCTTGTCCATCCCATAGGCCAGTGAGGAGGCGGTTGGCTCATTGATGATCCGCAGCACCTCCAATCCGGCGATCTTGCCTGCGTCCTTGGTGGCGTTGCGCTGCGAGTCGTTGAAGTAGGCCGGGACCGTGATGACCGCCTGGGTGACTGCTTCGCCGACATGAGCCTCTGCATCGGCCTTGAGCTTGCCCAGGATCATGGCCGAGACCTCGGGCGGTGAGTACTCGCGCCCACCCATGTGCACGCGGACATCGCCGTTGGGCGCGGCGCTCACCTTGTACGGCACCAGTTCCAGCCCCTTCTGCACCTCGGCATCAGAGAATCTGCGCCCCATGAAGCGCTTGATTGAGAAGATCGTGTTCTCCGGATTGACGATCGCCTGCCGCCGCGCCACCTGGCCCACCATTCGTTCGCCGGTCTTGGGATTGATGGCGACCACCGACGGGACGAGCCGCCCGCCTTCCGAGGATGAGATCACGGTCGGCTCTCCGCCTTCCATGATCGCCACCACCGAGTTGGTCGTGCCCAGGTCAATGCCGATGATCTTGCCCATCTGCCTCTCTCCTATTTCGCCACACGGACCAGGGCCGGGCGGATGACGCGTTCACCGATCCTGTATCCCTGATGAATAACGCCGATGATCTGGCCTGCGGTGTGATCCGGGCTGGCCTCATGCGAGACCGCCTCGTGAACGTTGGGATCGAAGGCCTCCGCCTCCGGCGGGATGATTGGGCGGACGCCTTCCGCATCCAACACAGACATCAACTTGCGCTGGATCAAGTCAATGCCGGATGCCCAGGGCGCCGCCTCGCCTTCGGTCGGGCGGTCCTGCAGCGCCCGCTCGAGATCGTCGAGGATGGCCACGAAGTCCTGCATTATGTCGGCCACCACGCGGGCGCGGGACTCCTCCTGCTCGCGTTCGATTCGCTTCTTGTAGTTGGCAAACTCAGCGCGTGCGCGCTGCCAGCCGTCCAGGTACTCGGCCGCCTGCCCCTGTAAGCGCTCAATCTCACCCGCCGCCTCGACCATCCCTTCCGGAAACGGCTCGGAAGGTGCCGAGACCTCCGCCGCGGCCTGCGCGGCGACATCGGGCGCCTCGACCTGTCCCTCGGCCGCCTGGGTCCACAGCGCGCCCTCGTCCGCCTCAGGATTCGGGTTGGGCTCGGCGGGCTCGTCGGCGCCGATGTCTTGCTTCGC
>JAPLGR010000281.1 GCA_026390045.1 Chloroflexota bacterium
TTCCCCGGATGGGGATACTGCTGGTGGGGCGAAGGCGGTGAAGCCGCTGGGATCCTGCCAGAGGGCCGAGCCGTTCCTGGCACGGACCGCCAACAAGGGCTCGAGGGCTAAGGTTCGTTGGGTGCCCTGACGTTCACCGAACCGCCGGATGCGGACCCGCATGTCCGGTGGTGTGAGAGGGGGAGCGGGCGACCCGCTCTCCCTACTCAATCCCTGGCGCTAGGATGGGCGGGGGGTCTTGCGAGAGGTGATGCGCGTACCGCGGGTCAGGTCGCGCAACTGACGCTCTTCGACTTGCTGCAGCCGCAGGTACTTGTCCATGAACTGCGAGCGGCGCAGCCGGAGTGCCAGCGGGGCGACCGTGCGGACGTCATCCGCGGTCGCGACGGGCCGGGCGTCGGCGACGGCGTGTGCCCGGGCGGCCTCAAACAGCGTGATCTCGGCGCGGAGCGAGTCGATCCGCAGCTCCTGGATGATGCGCAGTCCGAAGGATTCCGCCTGTGGGGATAACCGAACGTCAGGGAGCAGCCGCCGTGTATCGATCAGCTCGAGGCGAACCGCCTCGGTCTCATCGGCATAGAGGTTGAGCACGGAGCGTGGATGGCCTTGAAAGCCGACTGAGCGCCGGTAGGCCTCTAGGCGGTCAGTCTTCTTCTCCAGCCCCCGGACGATGACACGCAAGCCAAAGCGGTCCAGGATCTGTGGTCGGAGGCGGCCCTCTTCAGGGTTCATCGAGCCGACGAGGGCAAAGCGGGCTCGATACGCGGCCGAGACGGCGCCGCGCTGCACCAGGTAGTTGCCCTGTGCTGCGGCGTCCAGGATGGCATCCACGATCTCGTCCCCCAGCAAGTTCACCTCATCGACATAGAGTAGATTCTGGTCGGCGCGTGCGAGCAAGCCGCGCGTCAAGCGAAGGCGGCTGTGCATCGCGGCGCGCTCGTCAATCCCGCCCACCACGTCTTCGAGGCGGGCGTTGAGGGGAAGCTCGATCAGCTGGACGCGATCTTCGTAGGTGAGGGGCTGGCCTTCGCCGTACCTGCGGGCGCAGTCGGGGCAGACGGCATCGATTCCGCCAGTCTCCACGTCCTCTGGAAGGCAGCCATAAGTGCAGCGGCTCCGCTGGACGTCCGGCATCAGGTCAACCAGGCTGCGGACAGCAGTGGTCTTCCCGGTGCCGCGCGGACCCACGAGAAGCACGCCGCCGATATTCGGATTGATCAGCGTAAGCAGGAGGGCCAGCTTCATTTCCTCCTGACCGACGATCGCGAGGAAAGGGAATGCCAGGCGCTCGGACAGGCCAAGGTCTTCGGGAGCAGGCGCCTGCAGGAAACGCCGGGCGCTGGATCTTTCGAGGAGCTCAGTGAGGGACCGGACAGGTTCCGTCATGCGTTCCCCCGCGATCAGGAGGCTGGTGGGTCAGTCGACGTCCTGCTTCAGTTCACCAGTGTCTGTGGTGTGCAGCCTCTCAGGTTCTTCGAGGAAGACGTCGATGTTCTCGAATGGCGGATCCGCCATCATGGGCGGGAGAGGAACTGTTGCCGGCGGCCGGATGCGTTCCGGTGCGGCCGGTGGAGTCTTGCGAGGCAAAAGCTGATCGTATGTACGCCGTCGGAGGACGCGAGGATCCGCGGTGAGCCACCCAACGTAGATGCCATCAACGTCATACACCTGGCGATCGGGTGTCACCCAACCGATCCACTCACCGAGCGTGTTGAACAAGAATGGGAAGACCATGAGGGCGCTCCAATCGCCCCTGGTCGTGTAGATCGGGATGGCCTTCCCTTTGGGGATGCGCCCCATACCATGCTCCGTCAGGCTGATCGCCGACAGGGATTATACCGACCGATGCCGTCCCCCGAAAGAGGACTTTAGCTTACGTCGCCGTACGTCCACAGCCGGTTGACGGCGAAATTCCAGAAGAGCACGATGATGACCGCCAGCACCAGGGTGAGCAGTGTGCCCGCGTCCGCCGGACCGAACCGCTCTGCCAACGTCGGCACGGGGGCTGGCCAGGTTTGAAGCAAGGGAAGGAGCCCGGCCGCCACGCGCTGGAGCGGCTTCTCCGCAAAGGCAAAGAAGGGAGTGCGGATGAGCACGATGCCGGCCACGTTGACCAGGGCGAATTGTGTCGCCTGCGCTCCAACCGGCTTGGCGCGTGAGTCAGGGTAGACCCAGTACCGGTTCCAGATGAAGTTGCTGGTGGCGGCGGCCCAAAACGACAGGAACTGGGCTGCAAGGGTCCACAGGCCGAGCAGATTGGATAGCAGGAAGAGCGTGCCGGCGTCGACGGCAAAACCGATGGTGCCGACGACACAGAACTTGACGAACCGCGTGAACTCGCGGCGGGCGCGGGAGCTGCCGTTCCTCACAACCGGGCGCGGAAGTCCTCGATGGTCCGGCGCAAGCCGGTGTCGAGGTCGATCTGCGGCTCCCATTGGAGCCACTCGCGTGCCCGGCGGATGTCCGGCTGGCGGCGCTGCGGGTCGGCCGGGGCACGCTGATCGGGCAGGAAGGTCAGTCCGGCGCCATTGCCGGTGAGGCGGTTGACAGCCTCCGCGAGTTGCCGGACCGTCATCTCTACCGGATTGCCAAGGTTGACAGGCAGGTGGTCGTCCGCCATCAGACAGCGGAACAAGCCATCCACAAGATCATCCACGTAGCAGAAGCTGCGCGTTTGCAGGCCTTCGCCGTAGATCGTCAGGGGTTCGCGATTGAGAGCCTGGCAGATGAAGTTCGGCACGACACGTCCGTCGTCAAGCCGCATGCGCGGCCCATACGTGTTGAAGATGCGGATGATGCGCGTGTCGAGTCCATGATAGCGGTGGTAGGCCATGGTGATCGACTCGGCGAACCGCTTGGCCTCGTCGTAGACGGATCGCGGACCCACAGGGTCGACATGACCGTAGTAGTCCTCCGACTGAGGATGGACCTCGGGGTCCCCGTACACCTCCGACGTCGAGGCAAGCAGGAACCGCGCGTTGTGTGCCCGGGCGACGCCCAGCGCGTTGTGGGTCCCGAGGGCGCCCACCTTGAGCGTCTGGATGGGTAGCTGGGGATACCCGTAAGGGGAGGCGGGATTCGGGCTCGCCGGGGACGCGAGATGCAGGACGACATCGACCTTGCCGGGGATGAAGATGAAGTTCGATACATCGTGCTTGATGAAGGAGAAGTCGCTGCGTCCGGCAAGATGGGCGATGTTCTCCAGGCTGCCGGTCACCAGGTTGTCGACCACCACCACCTGGTTGCCTTCCTTGAGGAGCCGATCGCACACGTGAGAGCCAATGAAGCCGGCGCCGCCGGTCACGAGCACGCGCATGCTAACCTCCGATGCACCTCATCCGCACCGCGGATGCTGAACGGGCGAGGTGTTGCCGAGGACGGGGCGCGTCGCGGGCGGGAAACAGGCATCATGGCTTCCAGTCAACGGCAAGAGTCTGCCCGTCCCCCGTGAGTCGCTGGCCCACGCCACTCGTAACGTCGACGATCCAAAGATCGTTGCGGTAGATCAAGCCCAGACGCGAAGCATCTGGTGACCAGGTCAGAGGCTGCGCGGCAAGACCGACCTCGCCGCTGGCCGGGAACAACGTCGTCCGGTTGCTGCCGTCGCGGTCCATGACCACGAGCTGATAGGTGCTGGTCTGGCTCTCCAGCGGCGCGAGGGCCTGGAGGAAGGCAAGTCGGTAGGCGATCTCGCCGCCGGGCAACTGCTGCGCGGGCGAGACGGATGGATAGGCGAACATCCCTGTCCGATCCGCAAGCCGGAGGATCTGGCCCCCGCGGCTGGGTTGCGCGGCAATGTCAAACGCCGGCGAGGCGGCCTCGCCCTCCAGCCCGACTGGCGAGCCATGGTCCACGAAGAACAGCGTGCGCGCGTCCTGGCCCCAGGCGACACCGGGAATCCATGCCCAGTCTCCGAGGGACTGGTAAGGGGTCATGTCAACCGCCGGCTCGAGGACGGCGTCGTCGAGGTCAACGATGCCGATGCCGTCGGGCCGCGCATAGGCGAGTCGGGTTCCGTCGGGTGACCAGGCGAAGGTCGTTCCCCACCATCCGTACGATCCGCCCGAGCTGGCGTCGAGCACGCGTTCAATGTCGAGGATCCTGCCTGAGGACGCGAAGGTGATGATGACCAGATCGTTGTTGGCCTGCCAGCCGGGCGAGCCGGCGGCGGCCTCCGCGGAGGAGTACGCCACCTGATACGTATCGCCGCTGGCAGGGGAGAAGTCCGCGAAGTGGATGATGTTCTCCGCGCCGAGCTCAATCGGGGTTGGATCCGGGTCAGAGATGACAACGGCCCACAGCGTGTTGATGATGGCGGGGTCGTCTTCGGGGCC
>JAPLGR010000121.1 GCA_026390045.1 Chloroflexota bacterium
GAGCAAGCTCCGGCCGAAGTCCTATCCGCCGTTTCTGCCGCACGTTCCAACGGTATCGCCGCGCGTTAGTGATCGATTGGCTCGCGGAGCGCGACACGCCATCCAAGCCGCTTGGAATACCACGCGCGCGTGGAGCGGGGAGCGCACCTTGGTGACGAAGTCGATTAGGCCTGCTAGATCCGAGTCGGCGAAGTACTGCCGCGACGACATGGCCACAGGTCAACCCTTCGCGGCCCGATGGGCCGTCTGCTCTCCGGGAATCCAGTCAGGCGCGGCGAGCGCGGCGCAGGGAGAATCGCGGGATGAAGCGCGGGATGCGACGCTGCTGGTCGGCCACCCATGCGAAACGCGAACGCAGATCGAGGTCGTCGAACTCCTGCAGGATCCATCCCAGCACGACGGCGAGAATCAGGCACGCCCAGGCTCCCAGTGTGCCTGCCAGAAGCGTCCCGCAAAGCAGCGCCAACCCGATTCCCAGCGTCAGAGGACGGCGGATCCTGTCGTATGGGGCGCGTTCGGCAAGACGGTCAGGTGGGTGTCCAACAACCGTGTTGCGGATGCGCGCGCTGAGCGCCCATCCTGCCAGCGCCAGCCCGCCCAGGACTAGCAGGCCGCTCCCCACGACGAAGGCGAGTTGGCCCGGAGTCAGGTTCTCATTGGCCAACGCAGCGGGCGAGTAGGTGCCCAGGGTGGTGATGAGCCCCACCTGCCCGACTCGCGGCTGCAGGCTCCACGCCCATACAAAGGAAGCCGCCATGCATACCAGGCCAAGGCTGCGCAGGATGGCCGACGGCCAGCCGGGAGCGCGGCCGTCGGTCGCAAGCGCCAGCCCGCGCCTCAGCAGCATTCCGCCGGCATACGCCGCAGTTCCCGCCATCAGGCTGAGCACAAAGGGGAAACCGGCAATCCAGTTGGGTGACTCCATCGCAAACCGCCTAGCGTACCAACAGGTAGATCACAGCCAGCGTCACACCCAGCGCCATCATACTGCTCGCTGCCAGTGCGGCTGCAAACGCCCACGATGACCACGCCGCCCGGCGGGCTTGCGGCGCATCCTGGGCTTGCGCAACAGGCTCTTCCTGCGGACCGGCCGGCGAGCGCGGTCGTGCCAAGTATAGCGACGCAAGCACGACCAGCGCAGTCAGCATCGCCGGGCCAAACACCAGCACCAGCTTGACGAAGGCCATCACGCCGAGCTTGCCAACCAAGCGCTCGCCCCATTCCGGCTGGGCGTAGAACAGGACCAGGCCGCCCAGCGTCAACGCCAGCAGCGGCAGTGCCGCCAGCATAATCAGCCGCACTGACCAGCGCGTCACATCCGGCGCGCGGAGTGACCCCCGGCGAGCTCCCCGGGCAAGCACCAGCACCGCTCCTATGCTGATGACCAGGAAGACGAATGGCAAGTACGGCAGGGCCGACTTGAGCAGATCGGTCCCAGGCAGCGGCTCCGTCAGCAGTACAAAACGGCCCGGAGCGACGAATGACAGAACCCATCCCCCAGCCGACAGCAGCAGCAGCGGCAGCGACACGGCGAGCGTCACCGAGGCCAGCAGCCGGGGCAACGGCATCCCGGCCCGCTTCAGCCGAACTTGCTCCACGGGACGTGCCGCCGCGGGTTCGAGGGCGTACAGCGCGGCAAGCAGCACAACGCCGAACAGAGTCGCCGGCGCAAAGATCAGCGCCACGCGCAGGAACTCGGTGCCCGGCAGCCGCTCAAGCAACGCCGTGAAACGATCGGGCTTGAGATAGAACGCCGCCAGCGCCAGCACCGAGAGCAGCATCAACGGCACCGCCGGCACGAGCACGAACAGCGCCATGGCGCGGCTGGCACTCTGCGCCCGTTGCGTCGGCCGCGTGTCGCCAGTGGAGGATCGAGGAGGGGGCGATAGAGGTTCCATGGTCCGTCGCGCGCTAGGGCGCCAGGTCGACCTCGACGCTGCTGCGGTGGACGTCGCCGCCATGGGCCGGGCTGATGTCGCGCACGACAACGCGGCCAGGGCTGGGAGCGGTCAGCGTGTACGTGACGTCGGCAGCAAACGATCCCGGCAAGCCGAAGTCCGGGGCTTGCACCAGCACAGGCTGCAGCCCGATTACCTCGCCGTAGCCGTCCAGCACCTCGATCAGCAGTGTCTGCTCGAAGCTCGCTACGCCAGTTCCCTCGACATGCACGACGCCGCCGAGGATCGAGTCGCCTGCGGCCGGGGCGAGGATCTGCAGCCGCTCGGCCTCCTCGCTCGCGGGCCGCACGTCGGCCGTGCCGCCCGGCATGACCGTTGCGACAACGGATGTCAGGTGGGTCACCCCTCCGTCGCGCGGGCTGACGACGTACGCCTGCAGGAAGGCTGGCCGCTCCTCGGCAACGTCAAAGGTCAGCGTGGCCTCGAAAGTCAGCGGGCCGCCCTCGGGGCCGGAGCCGATCACGGCCTGCGGCGGGATCAGCTCGGTGCCATCGTCCAGCAGCACGCGCAGCGTCAGTGTGTTCTCGAAGGCCGGGAGCGTCGTTACTACGCCCACATTCATCGGGCTAACCAGGCGCGATCCTGACCCCGGCGCGGTGATCCGGATTGCCTCGGCAGGTTCTTCCGCGGCAGGCGTGTCGCTCGGCGCCGGTTCGACGTCAGTGGCAACCACCGTGGACGTGGCAGCCGGCGCAGTGCCGGAGGCCAGCACACAGGCAGATAGCATGATGGACAGGGTAATCGGCAACAGGCGAGGCAGGGGCCCCATGGGTCTCTCCGAATGATCGATTGCAGTTTAACTGGGGCGTTGGGAATTGACATCAGAACATTTGTTCGATATACTCTTGCTACCCAAAGGAGGCTGACGTGTGGCCCCGCCAATCTCCCGGTTGGCCCGATTCTCCCCCTTCGCCCGGCCCACGCCTGATACTTGAGGTGGACGGCGCGCTTGCCGACCAGCTCCTGCGCGCCGCTCAGGCCCAGGACCTGCCGGCCAAAATCTTGGCCAACGACCTGTTGACACAGGCTATCGAGCAGGAGAGTCTGCGCCTGCGGGCCGAGGCGGCGCTGGCCCGCCTCACACCGCGCGAGCGTGAGGTCACCCGCTGGGTTGTGCTGGGTCACACCAACCGGCAGATTGCTGCCACGCTCGTCGTCTCGCCCGAGACGGTCAAGACGCACATCCGCCACGCGTTGGAGAAGCTGGGGGTGCGCAGCAAAGCTGAGCTGCGCCTGCGGCTGAGCGAGATGGGTGTGCGCCGCTGGCCAGACCCCGCGCCGGAGCCTCTCCCTGCCCGCCTGCCCTTCGATCTCAACCTGCCCATGCGCTAACCCCTTCAAGCCCGGCTAATCGTTCACTCCCGCCAAAGAGGCGCGTAAGGCCTCGGGCCAGCGGGGCGAAGCCTGCTTTGCCCATACCCGTCAAACGAACCTCGGCCCACAGATCCGCCGGTACAATGGGCAGACCATTCCTCCCGGGACACGATCCCACCAGCGAGGTCGCTATGACCGAAGCCGAAGCCGAAGCCATCAAAGCTGCTCCTGCACCGCGCACCCGCCTCAGCCTGACGGCGGACCTGCGCCGCCTCGGCGTCACGCCCAGCATGACGCTGCTCGTCCATTCCTCACTCAGCTCCCTCGGGTGGGTGTGCGGTGGGCCGGTGGCAGTGATCGAAGCGCTGCTCGACGTACTCGGCCCCGACGGCACACTCGTCATGCCGGCCCACTCGGGCGATCTGTCAGACCCAGGATACTGGCAGTATCCCCCCGTGCCACAGGAATGGTGGGCAACGATCCGCGACACGATGCCGGCATTCGATCCGGTACGCACGCCGACGCGGGGCATGGGGCGCATTGCTGAACTGTTCCGCACATGGCCCGGCGTGATCCGCAGCAATCACCCGGTCGATTCGTTCTCCGCGTTGGGACAGCACGCCGCGATCATCACCTCCAACCACAGCCTGGAGGACAGCCTGGGCGCGGACTCGCCGCTGCAGCGCATCTATGATCTTGACGGGCACGTCTTGCTACTCGGCGTCGGCTTCGACAGCTGCACTTGCCTTCATCTGGCGGAGGCCCGATCCGGACGCTATGACTACATTCAGCAGGGTGCACCCATCCTCGAGGATGGCCGGCGGATGTGGAAGACGTATCGCAACATTGACTATCAGGTGGATGGCTTCGTCGAGTGTGGCGCGCAGTTGGAGGCCGATGGAGCCGTTCGGCAGGGAACGGTAGGGTCAGCTGCATCCAGGCGGTTCCCGATACGCCACGCGGTCGACTTCGCCACACACTGGCTCACCGAACACCGCGCGCGCCCAGCCGCCTGACGCATCCACATCCATCTCCCACGCGCACCGCGCCTCCCTCTATGGGAGGCGCGGTTCATACACAGGGGCGGCGGTCAGCTACTGGGTTACAGGTCGCGGATGAACACGCGGTGATTCTTGTAGGCGATGCCTCCGAGGTTCTCCAGGTCGTGCCTCATCTGGACCGCCGTCTCCGCCACCTGAGTCAGATCCGCGTGCCGGTAGCCTGCGCCGCGGATCGTCTTCTCCATCTCGGAGTACAGCAGCGCGTTCCCGCCCCGTCCCTGGAACTCGGGCAAGATGCCCGCCCCGTTGATCGCCACCCACTTCGTCCGTTTGAACTCGAGCAGCAGGTCAATGATCCCGAAGGGCAGCAGCCGGCCCTGGCTGCGCTGGATGGCGGCCGAGAGGTCCGCGAACCCAAACAAGAAGCCGACGACGCGTTCGCCGTGGGCGATCAGCTTGATCAGCTTCGGCTCGGCGATCGTCAGCACGTTGTCGAGGACAAACTGGATCTCCCGGTCGCTCAGCGGGTAGTACTCCCAGTTGTTGACGAACGCCTGGTTGTAGGCCTGGCCGATCCGCGGCGCCCACGCGCGCAGTTCCTTCTTGGTCTCGAAGCGGATCACGCGCAACCCGCTGCGTTCGGCAGCGCGCTCAGCGATGCGGTGGATGCGCTCCTCGATCTTGAACTTGTCCGGGTCGAGGTAGCATGAGACAAAGTCCACTTCCTTGCGGAAGCCAAGCGCCTCGGCGAACCGCGGATAGTACGGCGGGTTGTAGTTCATCATCGTCATTGCCGGGCGGAACTCGTAGCCCTGCACCAGCATGCCATAACCATCGAGAGGGCCAAAGCCCTTCGGGCCGACGAGCTGCGTCAGCCCGCGGTCGCGCGCCCGCTCGGCCGCCCGGTCAAACAGCGCCCGCGCTGCGTCCTGGTCCTCTTCGCACTCAAACAAGTAGAACTGCGCCGTGCGCTTGTCGTGGTAGCGGTTGTACGGCTTGTTCTCCAAGAGCCCGATCCGCCCGACGACCTCACCCTCGCGCAAGGCAACGAAGAACTCAGCATCCGAATGCTCGTAGAACGGGTGCTTCTTCGGATTGAGCATGGCCGCCGCGTCGATGCGGATTGGCGGCACCCACAGCGGATGGCCGCGGTACAGGCGGAATGGCAGATCAAGGAATCGTCGAATCTGTCGCCCATCGCTCAGATCAACAGCCTCAATCTGGATCATGTCCACCTCCGTCCGCCCGCGGCATTGTAGCACCGGGAGAATCCACCTACAATCTACACCCTCTCCGCTGGACAACCCCCATGGTTGCTCACGCCCTGCACTGGTTCATCCGCAGCATTATCAGCCGGCTGGTGCGCATCCGCACCGAGGGATTCGAGCACCTGCCTCCGAGCGGTCCTTACATCGTCGCCGCCAATCACCTGGCCTTCTGGGATGCCCCGATCATCTACGCACTGCTGGGCGGCCCCCACCTCACCGGCTGGGCCGCAGAAAAGTACCGCTACAACCCGATCTGGGGCACGATCCTGCGCATGGGGAGTGGTATCTTCATCGAGCGCGGCGCGGTCGATCGCGATGCCCTGGGGGCAGCGGTGGCCTGGCTCCGGCAGGGCAAGGTCTTTGGCCTTGCCCCAGAGGGCACACGCAGCAAGACCGGCGGGCTTGCCCGCGGCAAGAGCGGCGTGGTCTACATCGCCCACCAGGCTGGTGTGCCCATCGTCCCCCTGGCACACTTCGGAACCGAACGCGTGACACAGACTTGGCTCCGGCTGCGCCAGCCGGAGGTGACGGTTCGGATCGGCGAGCCGTTCACTCTCCTGCCTCTCACCTCGACCGAGCGCAGTGCCGGGTTGCGCGAGCAGACGGACCTGGTCATGTGCCACATTGCCGCGTTGCTCCCTCCCGAGTATCGCGGCGTGTACGCCGATCATCCGGAGCTGCGAAGGCTGTTGGCTAACGTTCCGCCAGGATGACGCGATCGGCCCCTCGTTCGCGCGCCGCGCGACCTTAATGCGCGAGGAGCAGCCCGATCACGTAGGGCAGCCAGGCCAGTAGGGCCAGCGCCGGATGGCCACGGCGGGTCGAATTCTTGCTGTCCCAGCTGAAGAGGAAGAGCGCCAGTCCAAAAGCCATCAGGCCGCCGGCCAGCAGGATCCCCACCGACTGCCAAGCGTGCGAGCCTGTGCCTTGCCCCATCGCCAGGCCGGCGAAGGCGTCCATGGCATAGGTCGTCGGCAGGAGCAGCGCCACCTTGCCCAGCGCGCCGGTGAGCAGGCTGGACGGAAGCATCAAGCCGCCCAGGATCATCGACGGCAGAAACACCAACTGCGAGAGCAGCACTGTCATGCGGCTGCTGGTCGAGACCACACCGATCAGCGCACCCAAACCGGCCAAGGCGAAGGCGGTCACAAGGAACACCAGGAGGAAGCCAGCCCAGTTTGCAGGCGCCACGCCATCGAACAAGGCTGGGGCGGTAAGGGCGATGATCGCCGTCACCAGCAGGGCGTGCAGCATGCTCGTCAGGACAGGGACAACCAGGATATTGAGCGCCGGTACGCCGTTGATCTTGTACGAACGGAAGATGCCCGCCTCGCGTGCATTCACCAGCGTGTCGGGCATCCCCAGCAATGCCCCGCTCAAGACGGCGAAGACCGACATCGCCGGCACGATCGTCTGCAGAAAGCCCGGATTGATCGATCCCATCAGAGCCCCGAACATCAGGTAGCAGCCGAGCGGGAACAGGTAATTCATCAGCATCAGCGCCTTGTTGCGGATGCCGACGCGGAACTCAAAACCGAAGTGGTAGGCGAAGGCGTTCATCCTGCACCTCCCTTGGCCGTGATCTCAAGGAAGCGGTCTTCCAGTGTCGGACGCTCGACGCGCAGATCGACAAGCGAATCATTCTGCGCAGTGATGTACGTGATCAGCGCCGCGACCGTTGGCCCAATGTCGGTGCTGAAATAGATGTAGTAGTCGTCCCGGGTCTGCGCCTGCTGGACTGCGGGGAAAGTAGTCCCCGGCTGGCCCAGGCATCCGGTGTCGGTGCGCACCGAGACCTTAGTCAGCCCGGCACCGGTGGCGGTCAGTTCCATCGGCGTGCCCATGGCGGCGATACGGCCTCGCAGCAGGATGGCCACGCGGTTCGCCATCTCGGACGCCTCCGCCATGTCGTGCGTGGCCAGCAGGATGGTGGTCCCGCCGGCCTGCAGCTCGCGCATCAGGTCGTGCAGCATCGCCCGCGAGGCGACGTCCAGCCCGGAGGTCGGCTCATCAAGGAAGACCACCGGCGGGTTGTGTGCCACAGCCAGAGCGAGCCCCAGCCGCCGCTGCTGTCCGCCGGACAGCTCATGGTACTGGGCACGGCGCTTCTCGCCCAGGCCGACGCGCTCGATCAGGTCATCACGCGGCGAGATGCCGTGGTAGGTGCAGAAGAAACGCATCGCCTCCTCGACACGGAAGCTGTCCGGGAGGCCGGAGGTCTGCAGTTGAACGCCGATCAGGGCGCGGAGCTGCCGGCCACGCCGGCCAGGGTCCACGCCGGCGATGCGCAACGTCCCGCCATCCGCGCGCCGAAGTCCCTCGAGGCTCTCGAGCGTGCTTGTCTTCCCGGCGCCGTTGGGCCCGAGCAGACCAAAGATCTCACCGCGCCGGACGTCGAACGAGATGCCGTCCACGGCGACGGACGTGCTGTAGATCTTGCGGAAGTCGTGAACCTCAATGATGGCGTCGTTCATGGTCACCTCCCTTCGATCGCAAACCTGCTTGCTCTGCCAGGCTCGGCTTTGCCCGCCCCGCGGGACACAGCAGGCACCGGCCGCCCAGCGGGCGAACGCGCCTCGTCACGTCACGGTCAGCTGATCCATCGAGAAAGGGGCGCCGTGCCCTGGATAGATCCTCCTGATATTCAGCCCGCGCAGTCTGGCCATGCTGGCCAGCGCCGCCCGGCGGTCATCCATGAGCGAACCAAGCCCCGGTTGCTTGGTGTTCTCAAGCAGATCACCGCAGAAGAAGTCCCCGTCGGCCGTCAGGAACCCGATCGACCCCTTCGAGTGTCCGGGGATGCCGACCACCAAGGCGTCCAGGCCGTACTCGGCCAGCGCCGAACCATCCTCGAGCAGGACATCGGGCGCGAAGCGCTCCGCTCTACCGAACCCGATGAGCTTCGGAATCAAGGCTCGCAGGATTGCATTCGGCCTGCTTCGATTCGCGAACATGTCACCGACCTCGGCCATGCGGGAGTCGTCCGCATGCATGCCGATCCGGCCGCCAAACGCGTGGCGCAGGTGAGCGGCGTTGCCCGTGTGGTCGAAGTCCCCATGCGTGATCAGGATGAGATTCAGCTTGCCCGGCTCGCAGCCGAGGCTCTCCAGGTTCTTGTGCAGGCTGACCCACGCGTTGGGAGCACCTGTGTCCACCAGGACATAGCCCTCACCGGCCCGGAGCAGGTAGCAGTTCACCGAGCCCATACCCAGAGGCAGCGGGGGCGTAATCGGGGTGATCAGGAGTGTCATCTTGGCTCGCCACCCGCGCTCATCAGGTGGCCGGGAGTTAGGATAGCCAAGCCTCCTCAGCCACGCAAGCCCATTCTGACCTTGGGTTTGAGGGGCAGTCATCCCCAAAGTTGGGGAATGACCGGCGGGATCCTATGCACGGTGGTCCCTAGTCACTGGACATAAGCAAGACGCTTGAGCCAGAGAGGCGGCCATCCAGCGCGTATTCCTCGGATTGGCTTCGGGCCTCGCGCGGCGAGCGGGCATGTCCGGCTCTGGAGTTCGCAAGCTTTCATGGATTAGCTCTTCCGCGCCACCAGGATGGCGACCCTCAGCCCCCACATCGGCCTTTCCACTTCCTCGAACAGATCGTACCCACTTCCCGCCACGATCCCCGGCGCGTCGATCGGCCGGCAGTCAATGATGCCGGGAAGTGCCCTGTGCGCCTGCCAGTACGCGCGCGTGGCCAGCTCGCCGGGATAGTGATTCGAGAGGCTGACAATGCCCAGCCTCCCTTTCCCGCGCAACAGCCTAGCCGCCTCCCGCAGGACTTGATGTATCTCGTTCTCCCCGAAGAGTTCCAGCGTGAAGCTGAGCACAACCACGTCGAATAGGGAATGTCGGAAGGGGAGCTTCAGGCCGTCGCCCTGAACTAGGCGGATGGATGATCCTCGGCGGTCTTTCAGGAGCTTACGCTGGCACACGCGGAGCATCCCGCGCGACAGGTCAAGTCCCCAGACAACCCCTGCGCCTCCAACCCTCGCCTCCATCGCGGGAAGGTCTGTTCCAGGCCCCGAGCCGATCTCAAGCACAGCTTCGCCGGGCTGCAGACGCAGCCTGTCCAGGCACTCCCTGCGGAGAGGGCCTTCGGATGAGTCAGAAAGGAGGCTGTACCAGCGGCTGAGTGCGTCATAAGTCCGGGCCTGCCTGCTGTGCTGCATCAATCGCCTCGTCTCCTTGCCTTCCTCAGTTGTTCACTACTTGGCCGATAGACGCGCCTCGCGGAGCAAGACGATTCTATCCATGCCGCGTTCTCCTGCCCCGATCCGATCAATTGGTGCCTAGCCAGATTCCCGGTGGTTGATGGTGTGCCTCAGAGGAGTAGTCGGTAGCTCCCCCGCGCGGGGGATGTCACCTCCCCCAGGTAACTCAAC
>JAPLGR010000266.1 GCA_026390045.1 Chloroflexota bacterium
CGGTCCGGGTGCTCCCATCGTGTGGGGTGGGGCGCCGGCGATCTTCGACATGCGCCGCGGCACGACGCCCATGGGGGCGATCGAAACCGCCATGATTGACGTCGCCTACGCGCAGGTGGGCAAGTCCCTCGGCCTTCCGACGCATACCTACCTGGGGGCGTCCGACGCCAAGCTGATCGACGCGCAAGCAGGAATGGAGAGCGGGATCTCGGCCGTCCTCGGCGCGCTGGGGGGCATCAACATGATCTCCGGCGCGGGCATGCTCGACTTCCTGGCCTGCCAGAGTGCGGAGAAACTGGTGGTGGATGCAGAGGCGATCGCTATGGCCAAGCGGCTCGTGGCCGGCATCCAGGTGCGCACCGACACGCTGGCGCTGGAGATGTTCGCCGGCATCGACTTCAAGCCGGACTTCCTGAAGCAGAAGCTCACCCGCCAGCTGTTCGGCGCAGAGCAGTACTTGCCCTCGCCCGTCATTGACCGCGGCTCGGCACGCGCCTGGCAGGAGGCTGGCCGGCCGGACACGATGGCGCGTGCCCGGGCCCGAACGGAAGAGATCCTGAAGGGCTACCAGCGCCCTCGCGCCTCAAGGGAACAAGAGGCCGAGCTTCGAGATCTGGTGACGGGCCTTGCGAGACAGGCGGGGATGGGTGCGCTGCCTCCGCTCAGCGACGAGTAGCAGGCGCGAGGGCCATCTCCACCGCAAGCTATCTGGGCTGCTGAAGCAGGGGTGTTGACCGCAACGGCTGCGGGCTAGAGGACGGCGTCAAGGTCCAGCCCCCTGGCGCGGGCGCGCTGCCTGCGCCATTCGGATTCGTCCACCGGCGGCGCGATGACCTCGTCCGCCTCGCGGCGTACAAGGACGAGGGCTCCCTCCGGGCAGGCGAGGGAGCACACGCCGCAGCCGACGCAGCGCCTTTCGTCGATGTGGGCGATGCCGTCCAGTGACAACGCGCTGAACTGGCAGCGGTCCAGGCACAGGTCGCACCCGACGCAGTCCTCTTCAGTGACCCGCGCGACAAAGGCCGAACGGGCCACTGCGTCGGCGATCCCGAGTTCGGCCAGCCCGCGCAGGATGCCACACGAGCAGGTGCAGCAGTTGCAGATGTACGTCACGCCCTGCTGACTGTTGCTGACCGAGTGCACCAGGCCGGCTTCTGACGCCCGCCGCAGGACGCCGAGCGATTCCTCTTGCGTCTGGGCGCGGATGACAGGGTTCCTGTCGAAGAAGTTCGGCGTCTGGCTGAAGGCCATGCACACATCGACCGGATGCGGGCAGGGCTCACCGAGCAGCGCCTTCTGCTTGCGGCAAATGCAGTCCAGCACGCCCCAGGCCTTCGCCTGCGAGATGATCTCGGCCGCGCTCTCATAGGGCCGGATCTCGATCCCCGCCTCCACGGTCTCTTCCACCGGGATGACGCGGTGGATCTGCGGCTGGAGCACCAGCTCGCGTCCGTAGGCTTCCTTGTAGTACTCCTCGAAGAGCTGCGCGAGTTCCAGGTCGAGGGACCCAACCTGGTTCTCGTAGATGCCGACGACGAAGGGCAGCGCCCCGAAGACCAGCCCGCCCTCCGCCCGCTCGACATCGATCAGCCCTCGGATGGCCATGTCCTTCAGGCGACGGCGCAGCTCGCGCGCGTCTCCGCCGAGGCGTTCCGCGACTTGCGCCGGAGTCTCCGGCGTCAGGCGCAGCTGCGCCGCCAGCTCGGCCTCCTCCGGCGAGAAGATCCGCGCCAGCAGTCTCCGCTCGACTCCGCTCTGGGTAATCGGAAAACCGCTGGGCAGCGCGTCGAGATGGCGGGCCAGCTTCTCATAGGCGTCCATGCTCGTCGCTCCAGTCTCAGCCCGGTGGCGGGCATCAGACGATGATTGCGGGAGAGAGTATAGGCCCGAAGGAAGGTGCTAAGTGCCGGCCGCCCAACGCGCCTGCTCAACATACTCCAGCGACTGGTGTCGGAAGTAGGTGTTGTACAGCTCGGCATAGTGTCCGCCGCGCTGCAGCAGGCTCGCGTGGTCGCCCTCTTCCAGGATCACGCCCTCGCGCAGGACGATGATCCGGTCCGCGGCTCGCACGGTCGAGAGGCGGTGGGCGATCATCACGGCGGTCGTCTCGGCCAGGATCAGCTCCAGCGCCTCCTGGATCTGCGACTCGGTGAAGGGATCGATGTTGGCCGTGGCCTCGTCCAGGATGAAGATCGCCGGCTTCTGCACCAGGACGCGCATCAGCGACACCAGCTGCCTCTGGCCCATCGAGAGGCGCGCCCCGAGCTCGCCGACCTCGGTCTGCAGGCCCTCGGGCAGCGATTCGAGCCACTCGCCCTCGCCGATGCGCCGGGCCAGCGACTCGATCTCGTCCATCGGTGCCGAAGGACGTGCATAGCGGATGTTGTCCACCACGGTGCCTGAGAAGAGGAACGGCGTCTGCGGAACGATTCCCAACTGCCGCCGATAGGCGTGCAGGTCGAGCGTGCGGATGTCCATCCCGTCGATCAGCAGCCGTCCGGACTGGAACTCGTAGAAGCGCGTCACGAGCTTGGCGATCGACGACTTGCCGGCGCCGGTGTGTCCGACGAGCGCCAGCGTCTCGCCCGCGCGGATGTGTAGGTCGAAGTTCTCCAGGATGGGCTCGTCTGGCTTGTAGTGGAACCCTAGGTGCTCAAAGCGAATCTCGCCGCGCAGGCGTGGCACCTCGCGCTGCTCGATCTGCCTGACCGCGGACGGAGCATCCATCAATGCGAATACACGCTCGGCCGCCGACAGCCCGCCCTGGATCTGGGCCCAGTAAGACGACAGGCTGAGCATCGGGTCCCAGAAGTATTCCAGGCTGTTGATGAACAGGTACCAGGCGCCGTAGGTGATCAGGCCGGCGGCAACGTCGATAGCCCCGCGGTAGACAAGCAGCGCGGTGCCGGGCCCCGCCAGCGCGTTCAGCACTGGAAAGACAAGGGCCAGCGCGAACCCGCGGCGGACATTGATGCGGTAGGACTGGAGGTTGACGGTTTCGAACTTGGCGAAGACCGCCTCCTCCTGGCGGAAGTTCTTGGCCACCGCGATCCCGCTGATGGCCTCCTTGATCAGCGCATTGACATTCGCCATGGCGCGGTAACCGGCCCGCGTGACCTTGCGCGCCATCTGGCGGAATACGTACGAGAAGGCGAAGACAACTGGCAGCGTCACAAGCAGCCAGGGCAGAAGCCGGATCTCGATGGTCGCCAGCACCGTGAACAGGATTCCGGCCTGGACGAACTGACTCAGGAGATCCGCGACGATGACGACGGAGTTGGCGAAGTCCTCCGTGTCGGACGTGATCCGGCTGACGATCTTGCCCGAGGAGTACTCATCGTGGAAGGAAAGGTCATGTTCCGCGGTTGCGGCGAAAGCCTGCGCCCGCAGGGTGAGCATGACATCGGCGACCGTGCGGGCGGTGACGCGCCGGCGCACCCAGTTGACGCCCCAGTTGGTCGCACCAAGCGCGAACAGGCCAGCCGCCACCAACTCAAGCCGGCTCGCCGGGCCGGCAGAAGCGATCAGGTCCACGCCGCGCGCGAGCAGCAGGGGGACCCCGGCGCCGGCGGCGGCCCCGAACAGGTTGCATAAGAGGATGACACCCAGCGCGCGAGCCTTGGGGCGGAACGCGGCGGCCATGCGCCGGACCAGGTCGCGGTCGCGATAGGTGCGGTCATAGGCCTCGGCTTCGAGCCCTTCGAAGAAGCCCATCGTCAGGCGCTCTCGTAGCGCGTAAAGATGCGGCGGTAGGAGTCGGCCGTGTGCATCAGTTCCTCATGCGATCCGGCGGCGGCCACCCGGCCGCGCCGCAGCACCAGGATCTGATCCGCCCAGCGGATTTGCGACAGGCGGTGCGTGATCAGGATCGTCGTGCGGCCGCGCGCCGCGCGGAACAGCGCCTGCTGGATCTGGTCTTCGGTGGCGCTGTCAATGGAGCTGGTCGAGTCGTCCAGGATCAGGATGCGCGGGTCGGCGAGCAGGGCGCGTGCCAGGGCAATGCGCTGCCGCTCGCCACCGGAAAGCGTCACCCCGCGCTCGCCAAGCAGCGCGCCGTAGCCCTTCTCGAAGGCCGTGATGAAGCCGTGCGCCTGTGCGGCCCGGGCCGCCGCCTCGATCTCCTCCTGCGTCGCCCCCGGCCGTCCGAAGGCGATGTTCTCGGCGATCGTGCGTGAGAACAGGAAGACATCCTGCTCGATGATGGCGATCTGCCGCCGCAACGCACCGAGTTCACAGTCCCGCACGTCGACGCCATCGATCCGCACGCGGCCCGCGGTCACATCTTGGGTTCGGTTGACCAGCTTGGCGAGCGAGGTCTTGCCGGACCCGGTCTGCCCGACCACGGCCACGGTCTGCCCGGCCGGCACTCGGAAGCTGACTCCTTCCAGGTTCGGCGCGCCCTGGCCGTAGGCGAAGGTCACGTCCTCAAACTCAATCTCGCCGCGCATCGGCTCGGCATGTCCCCGCAGGTTCTGATCGAGCTCGGTCTCGCGGTTGATCAGCTCGAGGATCCGCTGCGCGGAGGCCAGCCCCATCGACACCTGGGAGTAGGCAAACAGCGAGACGTAGGTAGGGAATCCGAAGAGCTGGATCAACCCGACGTAGGCGATCACCTGGCCAATGTCGAGCAGACCCTGGCGGTAGAGCAGCAGGCCGTGGAGGAAGGCACCCGCTTCCGCCAGCGCCATGAGCAGCAGGGGCAGGAAGCGCGCTTCGATGTCACCCTGGCGCACCGAGGCGTCGCGCACGGAGCGTGCCCGGGTCTCGAAGATCTGCACCTCGTCGGATTCGCGCGCGTGCCCCTTGACCACCTCGATGCCATCCAGCGCCTCGGCCAGACGGCTGTTCAGCGCGCCGAAGGCCTTGCGCACGCTCTCGGTTACCGGCTCAAGCTGGCGCAGGTAGTGCGACACGGCCAGCGCGTAGGCGACGACATAGGCGGCGGGGACCAGGACCAGCGACGGGTGGTAGCGCGGCGCGAGCAACAGGGGCATCAGCATGAAGTTAGCCGAGCCGATCACCAGGTTGAGGCCCGGGCTGAACATCAGGTTGACCTGGCGCACATCGTTTGTCGCCCGGGCCATCGTGTCCCCGACCGGCTGCAGGCTGTGGAACGTCATGCTCTTGCCGAGCAGGCTGGCATACAGCTCGGACCGCACATCGCGCTCCACGCGCTGTGCCGAAAGCTCGGCGCTGAAGTTGCGCAGCAGCTGGAGCAACCCGCGGATGACCTGCGATCCGGAGATCAGCAGCGCCAGCGTGCCGACGCGCCGAAGGTCGGGGGCCGATCCCGCCATGACGTTGAACGCCTGCCCGACGAGCACCGGCACGACCGCGGCCAGGGCGGCGTTCCCCAGGGCGCCGAGCAGAAGAAGGAACAGCAGCCCCGCCTGCCGGCGGGCGTGGGACAAGACCCAGCGCAGCGGCGTGCGGCGGTCGGACCGCATTGGACGGGCGAGGGCGAACTCAGATGCAACCATGGGGTGTATGCGGGGTCAGGATACCACACGGGCCGATCAGGATTGCAGCAGCCTCCTGCTAATCAGGCGGGGCGCGACCGGGAGCGTTGTGCTATAGTCCCCGCCGGTCACCGGGGGATGGGATCTCGCCATCCCCATCCTCAGGGACATTTCACGGACAGTCATCGCATCCTGGCCGCTCGGTCCCTGTGACTGTCACACCCTGCGTGCTTCCGCCGTTCTGAAGGCAGACTGACGTGGACTCACGACGTCGAGGACCGGACCCGAACATTGTTGCCCGCGCCCAGCAGGCACAGGCCGGGGACGAACAGGCGTTTGCTGACCTGTTCCAGACGCTCCACCCGGCTGTCCTCAACTATGCCTACCAGATCATGGGCGACGGTCCTTCGGCGGAGGACGTGACCCAGGATGCTTTCGTCGTTGCGCACCAGCGGCTCGGCATGCTTGGCCCGCCCTACGACTTCAAGTCATGGGTCTTTCGCATCGCCGGCAACCTGGCGATCGACCAGATCCGCAAGGACCGCCGGCTGGTGGACCTCGAGGATGCCGACGTGATGGCCGAGCCGCCCACGACCCGGCGTCCGCCAGAGAAGCAGGCGCGGCAGGCCGAACAGCAGAGGCTTATCCGCCGCACGCTCGATCGGCTTCCTCCCGCGTACCGCCAGGCGCTCGTGCTGCGCGAGGTCCACGATCTCTCGTATGACGAGCTTGCCCGCGCGCTGGAATGCTCATACGACAGCGCGCGCCAGCTGGTCCACCGCGCCCGCCTGCGCTTCCGCGATATGCACGGCCTGCGTCTGACGATGGCAGGCGGGACCGAGCGCTGTCAGGAGTTGGGTGACCTCGTCTCGGCCTTCCATGATGGGGAACTGAGCGGCGAGGCCGAGGCCGCCGTCCGGAAACACATCGCGAGCTGTCCGCAATGCCGCGAGACACAGGCGGACCTGCGCTCGGTCGCCGCGTTGCTGGCCGTTCTGCCCCCGTTGATCCCGTCACCGCAATGGGCTCAGCAGGTCCTGCAGCAGGTCCAGCAGGGTGGCCCGCCTGGACCGGGGGCGGCGAAGGTGGAGCCGAAGCTTGTTCAGCAGCCTCACCCGCGAGCCGGGCAGCAAGGTCCGATGCAGGGGTCTCCTGCCGTGGAAAACGCGCCTCCCGGTGGAAAGGGCGGTGGTGGAGGCAGTGGGGCTGGTGGGCAAGGTGGCGGCTCCGGAGGAGTGCCTTTCCGTGCGACTCGATTGGCAGGAGCTGGCCCCAAGGGCAGTGGCGCATGGATCGCGGGACTCCTCTTCGGCGCCGCAGCACTGGTTGGTGCTATCGGGCTCGTTGGACTGGCCTTCCGCGCGTGGAGCCACCGCTCCGCCTCTTCTCCATCCCTTGAGACGACACTGATTGTCATGGGCAGCCCGACGGCGATCGGCGAGCCAACAGACTACGTCTCGCCCACGCCGGTGACACCGCCGACTGCCCCGGCGACTCCGACGCCGATGGCTACCGCGACGCCCACCGCTACGACGACCCCGACGGTTGGGCCGGCGTCTGGCACTGCGGAACAGAATGCCAACTGCCGCACCGGACCAAGCACCGTCTATCGCAACGTCGCTACGCTCCTCCAGGGTCAGGCGGCGATGCTCGAAGGCCGCAACGAGGACTCGACTTGGTGGTGGATCCCGACGCCCGGTGGGTCCGGGCACTGCTGGGTGTGGGGCGGTTCGCTCACCGTCACCGGCGCGGTGGATGTCCTGCCGCTCATCCCCGCTCCGCCAACTGATACGCCGATCCCCGGTGACGCAGAACCGCCGGTGGTCTCCATTTCCTACGCGCCGACCGGGCAGGGCCGCCCGACAGATCGCGACAAGATCAGCCTGACGGCCAATGCGGTCGATGCTGAGAGTGTCGAGAAGATCGAGATCTGGCTTCGCTTGTCGACGCAGCAGCAGGCTGTGCTGATGCGCACGTGCACGGAAGCGACGACCTGCTTCTTCGCCGGCGGTCCCTATCCCACCGGGATGGCGCAGGCCTATGCCCGTGCATGGGACGACTCGGGGAACATGGGTGAAAGCAACGCCATCTCCTTCACGATCTACGAATCGCTCAAGTGAGTGTGCACGGAGGGTGAAGCCGAAGGCCGATGGTGGCGACGTCTCCAAGGACAAGCAGTATCGCTGGAGTCTGGAATGTACTGGGTGACGCTCGACGTGATGTA
>JAPLGR010000017.1 GCA_026390045.1 Chloroflexota bacterium
GGGGGACGGTTGCGAGAGTCTTTGCTGCGGCACGACGCGAAGCAAAGACTCTTCTTGTTGAAAGGAGGTGAGAGACATTGGCGATCACGAGAGAACGTAAGCAGGCGATCGTGAAACACTATCGCGATCTGGTCGGCAGCAGCCAGGGGATCGTCCTGGCCAGCTACTCCGGGTTGACGGTCAAGGATCTGGAGCGGCTTCGCCGGAAGGTGCGCGAGCTCGGCGGCGAGTTCCATGTCGTCAAGAACCGGCTGACGCGGCTGACGCTGAAGGAAGCCGGCCTGGCGGTGGCGGACGAGGCGCTCGAGGGCTCGACGGCCGTCGGCTTCGCCCGTGACGAGCCGCTGGCAGTGGCGAAAGCCATCGTGGACTTCTCGAAGGAGTCGGACAAGGTCAAGGTCAAGGCCGGCGTGGTCAACGGCGTCGTGTATGACGGCGCGCAGATGGTACGTCTGGCTGGGCTGCCGCCGCTGCCCGTGTTGCGGGCGCAACTGCTCGGCCTGTTCAACACACCGGCCACCCGCCTGGCGAGTATCCTGGTCATGCCGGCGCGCCAGATGGCATCGGTGGTCAAGGCATATGCTGACAAGCCCGCCGAGGCGGCGGCCTAGTCGAAGGGGCCCTCAGGGGCTCATGCATCAAGAGACAATGCGAAGGAGACTCTGAACAATGGCTGATCTGGACAAGCTGGTCGAGGAACTGAGCAAGCTGACAGTCCTCGAGGCGGCAGAACTGACGAAGAAACTGGAAGAGAAGTGGGGTGAGACGCCGAACGCCAAGGTGCTTGAGGCGGCTGGCAAGGAAGCGGCCATGGACGCCAAGGGCAAGTTGGAAGCGGCCGGCGCGAAGATCGAGGTCGTCTAATCCATCGCGGACGCGCAACCGAAGCCGCCCCTTCGGGCGGCTTCGGGGCGTTAAGCCCCTGGAGGGTGTGATAGAGTCGTGCGGCGGAGGCGGTCATGCGCGAGCTGATTCTGGTCATCGAGGATGAGGAAAAGATCCTCAACTTCCTGAGGCGCGGGCTGATCTATGAGGGCTACCGGGTCGAAACGGCCATGGACGGGACCGTCGGCCTGGCGTCGGCCCGCGACAATCCGCCTGATCTGGTGGTCCTGGACTGGATGCTGCCGGGGATCGACGGCCTCGAGGTCTGCCGCAGACTGCGGGCCGCCAGCAACGTTCCGATCCTGATGTTGACCGCCAAGGACGCGGTCGCCGACCGCGTTCAGGGACTCGACGCCGGCGCCGATGACTACTTGGTGAAACCGTTCGCGCTCGATGAGGTCCTGGCCAGGCTGCGCGCCCTGCTGCGGCGCGCCAAGCCGGAAGCGCCGGAGGTCCTGGCCTTCGCCGACTTGAAGCTGGACACGGGCACACACCAGGCATTTCGCGGCGAGCGGCCGATTGATCTCACGGCCAAGGAGTACGAGTTGCTGGAGCTCTTCCTGCAGCACCCGCGCCAGGTGCTCACGCGGGAGGTGATCTACGACCGCGTGTGGGGGTACGACTTCGGCGGCGAGAGCAACATCATTGAGGTCTATGTGCGCTACCTGCGCCAGAAGACCGAGGCTAGCGGCGAACCGCGCCTGCTTCACACCGTCCGGGGCGTAGGGTACGTGCTTCGGGAGTCGGCGTGACGCTTCGCACGCGGCTGACGCTGTGGTACACGGCCGTCCTGGCGCTGGTCCTGGTTGCGTTTGGCGGCGCCGTCTATACCCTGCTTTCGCTGAGCCTGGTCCGCCAGATCGACACCACCCTCAACATCGCGGCGGATGAGATCCGCCTGGCCTTCCGACGGGACGTGGAGGGCATCCATCTGCCCCCGATGGCGCTGGACCTGACGGCCAATGTCTACGTCCAGGTCTGGGATACCGAAGGGAACCTGATCGCGACGAACATCAGCGTGGCGCAGGAGCCGTTCGATCCCGATCGCCTGGCCGAAGCCGAGACGGCATACTCCGAGGCTTCCTACGAGGGCATCCACCTGCGCGTGTTGACGTATCCGCTGGCTTCCCAGCCGGAGGGGACGGTCGTGGGAACCATGCAGTTGGCCAGCTCGCTGACGACGGCGGATGACGCGCAGCGCGCACTGCTGGTCCTGCTGATGGGCGGAGGATTGATCGCGGTAGTGCTGGCGGCTCTGGTGGGATGGACGACCGCCGCCGCCGCGCTGCATCCGCTGGAGCAAATGACCGAGACGGCACTGCAGATCACTCACGCCGACGACCTCTCCCGGCGCATCCCACTCAGCGGCCCGGCGGAAGGGGAGGTGGGCCGGCTGATCGTGGCGTTCAATGAGACGCTGGAACGGCTGGAGAACCTGTTCGAAACGCAGCGGCGGTTCTTGGCGGATGTGTCGCATGAGCTGCGAACGCCGCTGACCACCATCCTGGGTAACCTGGACCTGATGCGCAAGATGGGGCAGCTGGACGCTGAGTCGCTGGATGCGATCACCAGCGAAACGCAGCGCATGAAGCGACTGGTGCAGGACCTCCTTGTCCTGACGCAGGCCGAATCGGGCAACTTGCCCCTGGGCAAAGAAGAGGTCGAGCTCGACACGCTGGTGCTGGAGGTGTTCCAGCAATCGAAGGTGCTGGCCAAGGACCGCGTCGAGGTTCATCTTGGTCAGGAGGACCAGGCGCGGGTGACCGGCGATCGCGACCGCCTGAAACAGGTGCTGCTCAACCTGATGTCCAATGCCATTGAGTACACACCCGCCGGGGGCTCGGTGACCCTCGGGCTGGCCTGCGTGGGGGACTGGGCGCGAGTGACGGTGACCGACACTGGCCCCGGCATCCCGCAAGATGAGCTTCCGCACATCTTCGAGCGATTCTATCGAGTGGACCGATCGCGCAAGAGGACCGAGAGGGGCGGCGCGGGCCTGGGGCTATCAATCGCCTACTGGATCACGCGCAGCCACGACGGCCGGCTGGAAGTGGCGTCTGAAGTAGGCAAGGGGACCACCTTCTCCGTCTGGCTGCCGCAAAGCGGGGAGGGTTGCGGGGACGCCTCGGCCCGGCACTGAATGCGGCGTCGAGGGTTGGCTGAATGTCAACGCCCGCCTCAAGTGAGGCGGGCTTGATTCTTCCCGGGGCTAGCGCAGGGACCAGCCGGTTCATACGAGCAGCGGAGACGATTCGGAGAGCCCGGCTCCGTGAGGGATCGGGTTGGCCTCAAGTGCGCGCTGCGGCGCGGGGAACCTGCTTGGCCATGTGAACCAGCGTCGAGGCCACGTAGGGCTCACGGCCGGTCTCTTCGTATTCGAGTGATGAGTACAGCCTGAGATTGTCCTCCATCAGGGCGTTGGTGTACAGGCGGATGCGGTCGCACCCGGCCCGGGACGCCTCACTCTCCGCCCAGGCGAGTAGCCGGCGACCAAGGCCGCACCTCTGAACCTCCGGCCGGACGGCGACACTGTAGATCAGCATGCAGCCGGGCTCATCGACTCACTCAAGGGCGGCCAGAGCGCGGCCCCCTTCTACCAGCAGCCAGACCTGATGGTCGACAATCATGGCAAGGTGATCGGCCGTCATCGGTTGGGGTTTGCGTCCGAGGAGGGGAAGATAGCGTGCATATGCCAAGTTTGCGATCTCACTGACGCTTTGGGCATCGGCGGGGGTTGCCCTTCGAATCGTCAACTCCTGCTGAGGCGCACCTCCCTCGAGGTCCCGGATCGGCGACATCACTCCGCGGTCACCGGGCGGCAGGATGTGCCATGGTCTGGGCGAGTTCGGCACCCCATCGCCTGGCGCGCTCCACCTCACCGTTGGCCAGCACTCCGTTGGTCCTTGGAAGCACGGGGTGGCCAGTGACGTGGAAGCCGCGCGGCCGCGCCAGCGGCGCGTAGCCCGCTTGGCGGAGCCCGGCAAGGATCTTCGACGCTGCCCCCCACCCATACCAGGGCTTGACGCGCGTGTCGAACGCCGCCGCACGCCCAGTTCCCTTCGGCAGGTCCTCGAGCCATGTGCGCATCATTGGGTGAGACAGGTCGGGAGGCGCGCCGCCGGGGCCCATGTGGCCCACCCGCGCCCATTCGCGCGTCTGCTCGGAGGGCATGTTGAGGCTGTGCACAGGCGCGCCGGCGATGATCAAGTCGGCGCCGATGATGACGTCGGCCGAGGCCTCTGCGGTGGACATGGCCCGGGCATCCGCCCCGAATCCCTCCGCAATGGCCCGGGCGACGGCAGCCGTGCTGCCCCACAAGGATTCGTAGACCACAACGACCTTCATGCTGCTAGCCTCCCGTTGGGGTCAGGATAGAGTGATCTTGGCGCGCGAGGTGTGCAAGGCTGAGATTCCATAGGGGAAGGCCGCAACTGACGCGCGGGGCCCGAGGGGACACCGCACGCGCGAAGGGTCTTCCTGAGAATCGACGATGTGCCGAGACGAGATGGCATCGGGACGCCGGCCTGCGCCGGAGTGCGTCCCGATGCCACTGTTGAGCAGCCGCGCACGTCGCCTGTGGATGGATTGGACACAGTGCCGTGCGGTTGGGATTGCTGCGCCGGTCAGGCTTCGTCGCGGATGGCGGCCTTGCGCCCGTTGCGCTTCACCGAGGCGATGCCGCGCTCCATGGACGATTTGGAGGAGTACATCTCGCTCCGCCCAATGACTTCCTTGTTGGCGGCCATGAGCACGAAGTACGCGTGACCGCCAGACGAGGTCCGGCGATCGTAGTTCGAATCGGCGGCGCAGTTCGCCTTGACGGACGCGATCCCGGCCTGAGCGCCCGACTTGTCGCGGTAGGTCTCGCTGGAGAGGATGTTCTTGTTGTTGGCCGCCGTCAGATTGAAGTGGAACTGGCCATTGGTGGCCTTGCGGATGATGAAGCTTGCCGGCATGACATGCTCCTGATTCTGGATTTGCCCGCTCGGGAAACTCGCGATGGACGAGCCGTT
>JAPLGR010000239.1 GCA_026390045.1 Chloroflexota bacterium
TGTTGCTCTACACCGGACTCCTGAGGAGCCAATCGCATGGAAGTGAAGCTGTACGTGGGGAATCTGACGTACTCGACGACCGAGGACGAACTCCGCACGATGTTCGCCCAGGCCGGCACCGTGGCTTCGGTCGCGCTGATCAAGGACCGCGACACGGGCCAATCCAAGGGGTTTGCCTTTGTCGAGATGAGCTCACAGGCTGAAGCCCAGAAGGGCATCACCCTGTTCAATGGCAAGCCATTGAATGGCCGTGACCTGACGGTCAACATGGCCCGCCCGCGCGAAGAGCGCGGTGGCTTCGGCGGCTCGCGCGACGGCTTCGGCGGTTCGCGCGGCGGATTCGGTGACTCACGCGGCGGCGGCGGCAAACACCGCCGCTAGAGGTGGCGGATGACATTCGAGATCCATGACCGGGTAGTCCATCCCTCGCATGGAATCGGAACGGTGGTCCGTCTGGCGACCCGCCAGTTCGACGCGGGCGCCACGCGGCTGTACTACGAGATCGCGCTCAGCAAGGGCACGATCTGGGTCCCGGCGGAGGGGGACGCCGGTGGGCTTCGTCGGCTGACAGCCAAGGGCGACCTTGCGCGCTACCGCAGCCTGCTTAGCAGCCGGCCGGCAGCCCTCGCCGCCGACCATCGGCAGCGGCAGCTTGAAGTGTCCGAGCGCTTGAAGGGGGGAACCCTCCGCGCCCGGTGTGAGGTCATTCGTGATCTGACCGCCCACGGCTGGCACAAGCCGCTGTGCCAGTCAAGTGCCGTCCTGCTCCGCAAGGCGCGGGAGGCGCTCGGCGAGGAATGGGCGGCGGCGGCCGAAGTGCCCGTACACGAAGTCGCCCGCCAGGTGCAGGCGCTGCTGCTCGAGGGCAGGCGCGCTTTCGAAAACTAGCCACCGGTCCCCACGGGGACCGGTGTTCACTTCCTTGATCCTTCGACCTGAGCAGTTCAGTTTCTCCTATTGCCGGGCTTCCTTCTTCCGGATCTGAATGGTCTTCTCCACCTCCGCGTGGGTTGTTCCCTCCGCGTCAACGAGCGAGATCCTGTAGGTCCGATCGATCTTGGTTTCCGTCTCCAGCAGGCGCCGGATCTCGGCGAGCTCGGCGTCCTCGATGCGGAAGGTGGCGAGGAGGGTGGTCCGACCAGGCTTCAGGAAGCGGATGGCCGCCGCCTTGTCCCACACGATGTATGCGGGGCCGAGGAGCCGGATGAGCATGAGCATGTACAGAGGGTCCACGGCCCCGTAAAGGCTGCCGCCGAAGATAGAGCCCACGTAGTTGCGGGTTTGGAGATTCAGGGGCAGCCGCACCCGCACCTCCTTCCAGTCGGGCGAAATGTGCGTGACGCGAGCGCCGGTCCCTCGGTAGCACGGCCAGAGGTTCATCATCCAGCGGAAGGTCCGGGGTCCGAGCTTCTCTTTCACAATGGCTCCTTCATCGACGCGGCGAACACACCGTCTTGATTCTCGGGCGGTCTCGGCCCGAAGCAGGAGAGGCTGCGGGCACCGATGTCGGCGTTGAGTCGCGCCCGATTGGAAGTCCGGCGAAGTCCTTCGATGGTTCGCCTCCGAGCCTGCTCACCGGTCTTGAGCGAAGCTGTGCGGCGGAAACGGGCAGCACCCCTGATTCTCGCGCGTGCCAGCGGGAAAGGCCCACCTGGAATCTGGCCGCTGGTCACCTGACGGCATCGGGTTCAACAGGGATTCTTCTAGAAGGTTAAGCGACAGTCGATTCCTGATTCCCTGCATGCAGTGGCAATCTCGCGGCTCGTCTTGTGGAAGTAGTCGTCAGAAAGCTTGTCCTCCAATCCGTACTTCCTGTAGACCCAGTCGGCGTAGTGATAGTTCATGCGGTCAACCAGGATGTAGTCAACCTTCCCTTCCAGAGTTCTTGCCAGGACTTCAGCTCCCGGAAGAATGGGGGCGATCATTGCATAGGTCCTGATCCCCGACCGATGCAATTCGTCGAGTGTGCTCAGCCGCTCCATGATTGGCGGTGCATTGGGTTCAAATAGCTTCCTGATGTCGTCGTCTGCTGTGGTGATCGTAAGTCCGACTTCAAAGCTCCTTGCTTCCTTGAGAATGTCCATGTCCCGAAGAACCAACGGGGATCGCGTTTGGATGATCACCGGCCAGTCATTCTGAGCCAGTATCCCCAGACACTCCCTGGTGATCTTGTACTTCGCCTCCAGGGGCTGATAGGGGTCACATACTCCGCTGATCCATACACTTCCTCGTCTCTTCTTGTGTATCTCCGCCTGCAGCAGATCGGCAGCGTTGCGCTTCACATCAACGAATCCGCCCCAAGGTTCCTTATGCCCGCTGAACCTCTTCATGAAGCGAGCATAGCAATAGGAGCAAGCGTGTTGACAGCCCACATAGGGATTGATGACGTACTCATATACCTTTGAGGTGGAGAGTATGGCTTTGGATTGGATTTCTCTTACATTCATCCAAGTGTCCCTTCAGTTCGCCAGTCGTCTACTTGTCTGATGCTTCTCTCACCATGGTGTCCCGGAGTGAACACAACGCTCGGCCTGTGGCGGGCGGATGCCGTCTTCTGATACTCATGAGAGTAGCGTCTTCAGGCGCCCAACAGCATCAAGCTTCGCCGCCCGCCAGAGGCGGCCAACTCTCCCCGACTCTACGGCGCGCCAGCGGCGCTGGCAAGCCGCGGCAAGCCCGTGTGACTCGCGCCCACCCGGCACACGGTTGTTCTGAGGGATGCAGAAACCCGCCGGGAAGTGGGTTCTTGAGTGGATTGGGGGAGTGGGCATAGCCGTCGGCTGTGATCGCCTGTCATGCAAGGTTCTCGGATTGACCATCAGACGAACATCATCACCGAGACTATTGTCCCCACCACAACTACCCAGAGTATAGAGGTGGCCTCGGTTTTCTGGACAGAGGCATAAGTGGATGAACTGCTCTATTCTTACCATTGAAAGGAGCAGTGACCATGAAACGACCCCGTCGGAACCATTCCCCCGTGTTCAAGGCCAAAGTAGCGCTTCAGGCGCTGCGGGGCGACAAGACCCTGGCTGAACTTGCTCAGCAGCACGACATTCATCCGAATCAGATCACGACTTGGAAGAGCCAACTGCTGGAGCACGCCCCCGAGCTCTTCGACAACGGCCACTCGGGCTCGGCAGACTCCGAGCGCCGTCTCCGGGAGCTGCATGCCAAGATCGGGGAACTGACCATGGAACGTGAT
>JAPLGR010000573.1 GCA_026390045.1 Chloroflexota bacterium
CCTCGCTGACCGCGCTGCGAGCTACCATCTCGCGCAGGGGCACGGCATGCCGTGCCCCTGCCGCGCTACTTCGACGATTTCGGCACCCGATCGAAGTAGATGCTCTTCCCCGTGGCCGATAGCGGGATGCCCATCACGAAGTCGGCGTCGATCAGCTTGAGGGCGCGCGCCACAGCCCCAGCGCGGTACATGATGCGGTTGTCGACGTTCATCATCTGCGCCGTCTTGACCGCCGACCCAAGGGCAATGCCCAGGTCGAGGTGGCGCAGGGCGCAGTTGGGCCCCTTGAACTCGCCATCGTAGGTGTTCGGGACGATGCACTTCTCGGCGCCGCACGCCCCGCAGTTCAGGCCCGCCGCATCGCCGTCCTTCAGCCCGATCAGGACCACGGCGCCGGAGTCGAGCACGTTCTGGCCGTCGCGCTCGTAGTTCGCCACGCCGGTCTGCTTGCCGCGGTCGATCATCCCCTTCCCCAGCCGCTGCAGCTCCCGGCCCTCCAGCGTCTTGACCACGACGAAGTCGCGGCCGGCCGTCTTGGGCGCCGTGACCGCAGCGATCTCCATCAGTTCAGCCACCGTTTTCAATGCAGGCATTTCTGTCCTCCTTCGCTCTTGAGACATCTCTGGTGAGTGGAAGCACACGCGCAGAGGCGCCAGGCACTCTTCCTCGTTGACTCATCTGCCGGGGCCATGGCCGCTCCCGCCGCCCTGACCTTCGCCCTGCCCACTCTCTCCACGACCCCGCATAGCGCCGCCTTCGGACGAGGAGAGCACTCGGATCGCGGCCTCGCCCGACACCGGGCATTTGTACTCGCAGATGCCGCAGCCGATGCACTTGCCGCGCTCAACGTGCGGCAGCAGGATGATCCGCGGTTCACCATCCTCACCGACAACATCGGCCTGCTCAAGCCGGATCGCCTTCTCGGGCAACGGGCACATCTCCTCGCACACAATGCAATCCGTTTGATTCGCCCAGGGGAGGCAGCGATCCTGGTCAATGTGGGCGATGCCAATCACCTGCTGTCGTTTGACCTCCAACGCCAGGGGCGGGATCGCCTCGACCGGGCAGACCTGACCGCAGGCATTGCACGAGTAGTCACAGTATCCGATCCGCGGGACCAGGATCGGCGACCAGATGCCCTCCACGCCTGCCTCGGCCACGGCCGGCGAAAGCGCCCCGGTCGGGCAGGCGCGCACACACGCCGCGCAGCGGATGCACGTGCCGACCAGCTCCTCGTTCGTCGTCCCTGGCGGACGAAGAACGGTCTCGGTTGACTTGGCGCGGACCAGGTCGCTCGTCAGCAGGCCGAACCCGACAGCGCTGGCCCCGATGGCCGCCAGCGCCTGACGCCGGTTCGGATCGTATTCTTGCCACGCGGGGCGCGGCGGAGCGAAGCGGAATGTGGTGTCACGCCCCGGGCAACCGTCCACGCAGTCCAAGCAGACGGTGCACTCGGCCGGATCGCTGGCGAACCCGCGGTCGGCGCGGATCGTGTCCGTCGGGCATATCCGCACACAGGCCTTGCAGCCGCTGCACGCGGGATTGACGTGACAGCGAACAAGGGCCACCTTGCTGAGCAGTGCCAGCAATCCCCCAAGTGGACACAGCGCGCGGCACCAGAATCGCGGCGCCAGCCAGTCGAGCCCGACGATCACAACCAGAAGCAGGACAACGCCAAGGCCGGCGGCCGCGTGGGCGGGCTCGACCGGAAAGACCGTTGGGCGCAGCACCCCCTCCAGCCAGACAACGGACGGGCGCAAGGCCTCCACGCTGTAGGCAAGCCGCTCGAGGGCAGTGACGAGCCAATCCGCGGCGGGCGACAGGCCTGCAGCCAACGCGCGGAAGAGGATCGTGATGGGGTCGAGGACCAGCAGCGTCAGGCTGCCGAACAGGGCCGCCACCAGCACGGCCGCCAACATCAGGTACTTCACCGCGCGCCAGGGCTCAAGCGATGCGCGCGCCGCACGCCGTCGTCGCGGGGTGATCACATCAAGCACGGTGCCCAGCGGGCACAGCCACCCGCACCATGCGCGGCCGAAGACCAGCGTGAGCGCCAAAGTCAATAATGCGACGACCGACGTCGCCAGCAGCGTGCGGCTGGCGATGGACTGAGCCAGCACAGCCAGTGGGTCAAGCCGGAAGAGAAGTGCAACGATGGGTGGAGGATTGGGTTGCCGCGCGGCGGCGATGAACAGCGCCAGGAAACCCAGCAGGCTCAGCGCCTGCACGGCCTGGCGGAGGCGTCTCCACTGGGAGCGCCGGCGCGGGCGGCGGCGAACTTCAGCCGCCAACAGGAATCTCCTCAATGCGCAGCGAGGCAAGGTCGCTGCGCCCCAGGCCCATGGCCGCGCCGGCGACGATGTAGCTCAGGTCCGAGGGCTGTACGCCGAACAGCGTGGCGCCATAAGCGTCAGCGGCGACAATGTCCGGGCTGGCGATGACCGTATCGAGTTTCAGAACGTCGTCCAGACTGCCGCCGGTGGGGCCGTTGTCGGTCAGGATGCGCACCGCATCGATCACGGTCAGCGCCGGCCGGATACGACTGGTCAGGTCCGCCAACCGCTGGCCAATGTTGCGGTGGATCGCCTGGCGGTCGAGGATGACGCCCATCAGGTTCTTCATCCCGAGCGTCAGCCGCGCCAGCCCGTGGTGCTTGGCGCTCGGAACGTTGATGACGACGTCGGACTGCAGGGCGGCCTCTTTGATGTCGGCGCTGCGCAGATCGAGCCCCTGGGGCACCTCGGTGGGAAGGAACTGAAGCCGCGAGACCGGGAGGATCTCGCCGCCCGCGGCAAGCACCTGATCCTGGATGCCACTCTTGACATACGCCTGCTCGGGCGAACCACCGAAGCCGTAGTCCAGCACGCTCACCTTGCTGGCGCCCGCATCCAGTGCAAGGCGAACCAGCGCGCCGACGACCCACGGGTTGGTCGTCGCGGCGTACTCGTAAGTGTGGTACGCGACGCAGATGTTGGGCTTGATCAGGACCGTTGATCCAGGCGGGACAAAGCGCACCATTCCTCCCAGCGCGGCCAGCGCGCGCTCAACGAGGAGCGCCGGATCATCGCCCCCGCGCGCGACGGCCAGGTCCGGCCAGGAGACCGCGGTGGGTGCCGCTTCGGCTGGAGCGTCGGTCGGCACGAGAGGCTCGAGGATTTCCTGCGTGGGGAGGGCGATGGTTGCCGGGGCGGTAACTGCGCCGGTCACGACCTCGTCTGGCGCAGGCACGAAGTTGCAGGCCGCCATGAGTCTCCCTGCAGCTGCCGAACCAAGGCTGGCACCAAGGAGACGAAGAAACGCTCGGCGCGTGATGGGGCTCGCACCTACCTCCACATGGACTTCACCGCCGTCAACCCGCCACTACCTTGCCTCGTGCAACCGAAGCGCGGGCTCCACCAATCGGGCGGCGAGGAATCCGTGCGCGGATTGTACATGGGAAGGAAGGGCGTAGATACCGGAAGGCCGTCCTGTGTTGGTATGACAGTTCGCACCCAGGCGCAGGGAGAGAAATTGAGTAGGGAGAGCGGGTCGCCCGCTCCCCCTCTCACACCACCGGACATGCGGGTCCGCATCCGGCGGTTCGGTGAACGTCAGGGCACCAAACGAACCTTAGCCCTCGAGCCCTTGTTGGCGGTCCGTGCCGGGAACG
>JAPLGR010000660.1 GCA_026390045.1 Chloroflexota bacterium
ACACCACGAAGACATGATCCACGCGTGATGCAGCCTCCACCGCATTGACAACCCACTGAAGCATGGGCTGGCCCTCAATGTCGAGGAGCGCCTTGGGACGACCTTGCGTGAGCGGGTACAGCGGATCATCTGGGCCCGGTATGCCGCCAGCCACTATGATTGCGTCCACACAGCCCTCCCGCGCGAGTCCACTTGCGTCTTCAGAAGTGTTATCGCCGATCCCCTTGAGATGTCAACGACCTGGATGGCGGCAGCAACTCAGGGTGCGACGCGTACCACCCCGGCTCCGGTTCCCAGGCAAAACGGGCGAGGTCGATCCGCCCGTCCTCATCGAATACAACACCCTCGTCCGTCAACAGGAGGCGCTGCACTTCAGGACCCTCTCCGCCCCGCAGGCTGATCCGCCCGCGGCTGTTGACCACTCGCTGCCAGGGGACTTCCTCCGGGCACTCTGCCATCGCGTAGCCGACCCAGCGTGCTTTGACGTGCTCGTATCCTCGCAAGTCAACCCCCGGCGGAGGGGGAATCAGCGCCGCGACCTGCCCGTAGGTCATCACTCGGCCGGCGGGGATGGAGTTCACCACGGCATAGACTCGCGCCCGGAAGAGGGGAGCCGGGCGGGTCCTGTTCATGGGTATGCCCCGTGGGAAGCTCAGTCCAGCTTCTGCAGCTGCGGCTGGAGGCCGAGGCGGTCGATCAGTGCCTGCAGTTCCTCCGTGGTCAGGACGCGCCCCTTCCCGGCCGCGGCGACCAGAGCCGCCTCCATCATGTTCGTGCCAAACGAGCGTCCTTCGAGCACCGGAGTGGAGGTGACCAGGTACTTCACACCGGCCTGCCGGAAGAGCGCCACGTCAGCCGGGGTGGTGGTATTGGTGGCGATCACCTTTCCGGGAAGGCGGTCAGGCATGTAGCGCGTGATGTACAGCGCGTCACCGGCGATCACGGTTGCCCAGTCGAACGCCGGGCCCCAGCGCGGCGTGCGCTTCTCCTGCTCCGTGCCGGTCGGGTACAGCCATTTGAACGGGAACCGGCCGACGATCGGCATCAGAACGCTTGCCAGCCGCTTGACGGACTTGATGCTGCGGATGGGGATGTTGAGCCCCAGTGCAAACATCAGATCGCCAAACAGGCACTCATACCCGGCCTGGGCGAATCCGACGGACATCCCCCAGCGGTCGGATCCGACGTTGATGAAAGCGCGCCTGGGTTGTACATGCTCGCCGAGGTTGCGGTCGATGAATCCGGCCAGCTGATACTCGAGCGTGTTCTTGAGCCCGGCGCCATCCACGGTGGGAGTCTTGCGAATGTGGCGGACCAGCTTGCGCGCCGAGTGCAGCGGGTAGGCGTGCCCGTCGACCACGATGGACAGGTCGGCGCCGCCCACACCGAAGGCATCCACGTGGCCGTCCAGCTCCTGGAAGAGTTGGGCGGCCTTCTCCATGTCGCCGTCGGTGCCAATGCGTTCAATGCGGATTCGCTCACCCAGCAGTTCGATCTCAACCGCCTTGTCCCGCTTGGAGGATCCGATGCTGATGCTGACGGCTCGCTTCATGGTTGCTCCCGATCTTGCTAGGCTTGCCACGTGTTGTGTGCAAACGGAAAGGATGGAACTTGACTCAGGCGTCAGGCTCCGTCGGGCGCTGCTTGGGACCCGTTCCCC
>JAPLGR010000223.1 GCA_026390045.1 Chloroflexota bacterium
CTTCCGGTGCTTCCGATTCGAGCGGCGTGCCCGGGTGCGGGCCGAAGGCCTCGAAGTACACCCGCGAGAGCCCCAGACGCCGGGTGAGCCGGGTGGTCAGGGAGAGCAAGTCGAGGTCGCTCTCGCCGGCCGGGCCGACGACGAACTGCGTGGTAGTGGAAGGCCAGCGGCCGCGCCAGGCCGACGATGGGGGGAGCTCACGACGGATGTCATTCGCCCAGCGGAGCGGAGCGAGCAGTTCCTCATCGAAGCGCTTGTGCGGTGCAAGCCGCTTCAGGTGCGGAGGCGATGGAGCCTCCAGGTTGATCGAGACGCGATCGGCCAGCTGCATGGCGCGAGCGAGCTGATCCTGTTCGGCGCCGGGCATGATCTTCAGGTGCAGGTAGCCGCGGTAACCGAGCCTGGTGCGCAGCACCTCCGCCGCGTCGAGCATCCGATCCTGTGCGCGGGCTCCGCCGCCGATAATGCCCGAGGACAGGAACAGACCGTGGGCGACGCCGCGCTGGTGCAGCCCGAAGTACAGCCGCGCCATCTCTTCGGGCTGGAAGGTGACGCGCTGCGGATCGCAGCCGGAGCGGAAGCCGCAGTACAGGCAATCGCGCTCGCAGGCCGTTGTGAGCATCGACTTGAGGAGCGGCAGCCGGCGCCCGCCCGGCATGATCGCCATGTGCAGCGGGATGGTGTAGCCATCCAGATCGGTGAACCATGAGGCCTGCGCGCCGTAGCGTGCGGTCACCTGACGCTGGGTCAGGCCCGGCGATCGATCGGGGGCAGGGGAGGGCCTGAAGGGAGACGGCTCTCCATCCGCTTCCAGGTTCGCCTGGCAGGTGGCGAGGGCGAGCTTGTGGAAGGCGTCCATGCCAACACAATAGCACATATGTTCTACCGACGCAACATGCCCCAAGGTTCCTCTGCGAGAGCCTGCGGGGCTGACCAGGAGCCGGAGGAGGACTACAGCGTCCAGAGCCGGTGGTTCTGCTGTCGGCCTAAGGGGGGTATTCCGGTCCGTGGGGTGGGAGAGGAGGACTGCACCGCGGTTGATGCGGTTCATCTATAATGTCATACCGTAGAGTGCATTGAATCCTCCGCCGGCGCGGCGGACAGACCTGTGAACGGCCCGTGCGACATGCACGGCCGTTGGAGGATGGAATGGCCTACCTTTACCCGATCTGGCTCTTCTTCGCCGCCTTCTTCTTCTACTCCGCGTACATCCACTGGCGTGAGGGCGCGCAGGAGATCCGGCCGTTCACGATTCGGGAGCGCGATACCCCGCAGGGCGACGGGAAGGTCGATCCCATGCTGGCGGAGGCGAACAAGCAGTTCGTCGGCGAGTTCAATGCGTATCTCGGCGGGATGAACCGGTTGTACAAGTCGCGCCATCGGTCGGCCGCCATCGGCTACATCCTGGCAGGAGTCATCTGCCTGCTGGCGATGGTCTTCATGATCTTCATGGGTAGCGCTGTCTGAGAACGACCTCAGCGATCAGCTCACTGTCTCCAGGTGAGCGGAACCCAGGGTCATGCTGATTCCAGAATCGGAATACCTGGGGGATTGTCTATGAGCAAGCGACCAGCCGTACGTGGCTGGTCGCTTGACGCTACTAGGGCGAGCACCAGCTAGGTGCTCGCCGCGATCTCCTCACTCCCCGAACAGCGCCTCGCTCCCCCTCTTGGCCCGCTGCTTGCGTTCGCCCGCATCATCGGTTGCCCCGAGCCACTGGTAGAAGGCCTCGTCGTAGTCGCGCGTGCGCACCACAACCGGCATGGGCACCGCATGGCCGAGGATCAGCGCCTGCTGCCGCGTGTCGAGGCGGGCCAGCACCTCGCGCAGCGCGCCGGCGCCGCTGACGCCCGAGAACACCGCCCGGATGTCGGCCTCGTTGTCGAGCAGGCAGGTGACGCGGGTGCCGATCTGACTCATCACCTCATCGTCGATGCCGCTCGGCCGCTGGTCCACGATCAGCAGGGTGACGTTGTACTTGCGTAGCTCGCGGGCGATGTTGCCGAAGACGGTGTGGCCGGCGACGGCCGGGTCGAGGAACTTGTGCGCCTCCTCGATTACGATCACGAGCGGGCGTGGCTCATCGGCCTTCTTGCCGACCGCCTCGTTCATCTTGCGCACGTAGCGCTCGTGCACGCGGCGGGTGAGGTAGTTGGCGACCAGGATGTAGGCCGCCAGCGTGTTGCCGTAGCGCCCGAACTCGAGCACGACGCTTGAGCCCTGGTTGAGGCGGCGGAAGATGTCGTCGACGGCGTCGTCGCCGGCGCCCGGGACCAGGAAGCCCATGCGCCGGAAGAACTCGAACTTGCGCTGGATGGCGCCCAGCGTGGACGAGACAATGCGCTCGTCCTCCACCATCTTCTCGAGCTCATCGTCCGGCGTGTCGCTCAGCAGGCGATCGATCCATCCCGGGCCGAGCCGCCGGCGCAGGAACGGCAGCGCGCCAGTCTGCACGTCGCTCAGGCCGAGCAGGCCGGAGAGCATCTCGACGTCCTCCGGCTCGATCTGCTGCGTGCCGATCTTGAGGACGCGGTCGACCTTGCTGCCGCGCGATCGGGAGGTGTCCTCGTCCAACGTGACGACCGACACCTGCCCGCCGGGGAAGAGTTGCCGCAGCCCCTTGACCTCGTGGCCGCCTTCCTCCTTGACCGCCCAGCCATAGTCGTTGTGCATGTCGAAGATCAGCGCCGAGGCGCGCCCGGCGCGGATGATGCCGGCCAGTAGGATGCGAGTGAGGAACGATTTGCCCGTGCCGCTCTTGCCGAACACGCCCGACGAGCGCTCCACGAAGCGGTCAAGGTCGAGGTTGACGTGCACCGCTTCCATGTCGAGCGGCGTGCCCAGGAACAGGTGCTTCTCATCCTCGGCGCCGAACACGCGCTCGACGTCCTCGGCCGAGGCCTCGTGCACTGGCGCGAAGTGCGCCGGGACCGTTTTGTTAGGCCGCGGCTGATCGTCCTCGGGATCGAGCATCAGCATCGGGCTGACGGAGAGCATGCCGTAGGCCACCTGCCGCGAGTACACCTCGGCGGCGAAGGCATCGTCGGGGGCAGGGGGCTGGCGCACCAGATCAGGGTTGGTGGCATCGAGCGCGATGTCGGTCACGAGGCCGAAGAACTTGCGCCCGCTCTTGCCCTGGATGACGACGTACCGGCCGACGGCAAGGCGCTCAATCGACAGCCGCGAATCGAGCTTGACCAGCAACCCGGACGACAGCGATCCGCCGACGACCATGCCGAGCGGCGTCTCACCCTTCCGCTCGCCGAAGTAGGTGTCCATTTCAGACTTGTTCGTCATGCTCTCTCCCTCGGGCCACACCATTCCTCGCGTCCAGCAGGCATCGCACGCGGCTTGAGGCTCATGGCCGGAGCGACCGGACCAGGCTCTCCAGCCGCGTCAGATCGCGGCCCACCAGCCGGGCACACTCGGCCGCCGCCTCCACCAGGTAGGCGCGGCGCTCGCTCTCGGGACGGGCCGCAGCGGCCGTCTGCAGCGCCGCAGCCAGCAGATCATCCACCGGGATCTCCTGGACAGCGATCACCAGCTTCAGGAAGTCGAGCTGCGCGGTGAACTTGCGCACGTCCGCATCCGACAGACGATGGATGGGCGCCAGCGTCAGCGGTGGCTGAGGCGGCAGCGACTGCACGAACCGCTCGCCGTGTCGGTAGCCAACCGCCAGCGCCCGATACTCGACCGGCACTTGCCGGTTAACCTGGCTGTCGGCGAGCTGCTCGGGGCTGAGCGACTCGGTGGCGGCCAGCTGCCGCGCCAGCTCATCGTCCTCGATGCTCAGGTCATAGATCAGCCCGATGACCTGGCTGTGTCCCTGCTGCGCCTCGGCCCGGCAAAAGGTGCCGAACACGGGCCACTCGGGCTCCGGCAGGCGGACGGCACCGACAAACCCGCGCGTGCTGCAGCGCGTTACCCGCCCGATTGCCTTGTCATCTGAGGTCATGCGTATTCTCCCGTCCGCTCGGCCGCGTCACAACCGATGCTTGCGGCGTGAGCGCGTCCAGCGCTTGGTGGTTGCCTTCTGGGAGGGGCGCGCGCCAAGGCCGCTTTCAAGCAGCCTCTGCTGGATCAACCCCTCCAACTGCTGGCGATCCTCGTTCGTGATCACGGCCAGCTCATGGGCGCGCACCAGCACGTAGGGAAACCCACCGGTCGACCGGCACTGGTCGAGGATGGCGGCATGCACGCACCCGAGCAGTGCCGTGTCCTTTGCGACCCATGCGGGGACTTCCACGCGCGCGATCGTGCCACGCGAGTCGGTCTTCAGGTAGAAGAAGAGCACCTCGTGATGCTTCTTCCTGAAGTCCTCGTTGAGCGGCGAGCTGTCGATGAAGCATGCTGACCGCTGCCCGGGCTGGAGAAGCTCCTCGAACAGCGCGCGGTCGGTGAGGGCGCGGAATGGATTGACGCGCAGCGCCTCGTCGCTCACCCCCGAAGGGGGCAGCGTCGCGAGGTGCGCCAGCGCCAGCACATCGGCCGAGCGTGGGCGGTCGATGAATCCGGCCACGCAGCCGCCGCTGTCCCGCAGTCGATCCAGGTTCCCGAGGTAGGCCTGCAGGATGAGATCGACGTCCTTCTGATTCTGCTCGCGCACCTGGAGGGCGAACCACAGCAGCAGGCCGTTGTCGAGCAGTGCCACGAGGGGCCGCCCGGCGTAGGTTCCCGCCCAGTCGGCCAGGGCCTTCATCTCCTGCGCGTCGCGCCGGCCGTTGACCATGGCGTTGCCGATGGGATAGCCCTGCTGATCGTGCAGGTCCTCCTGCTGATAGTAGAGCTGCGATTGCGTGCGAACCTGCGGGGGGAGGCCGGAGCCGATTTCCATCGCCAGTCCGCCCACCTGGACGGCGAAGTACAGCGCCGGAGCGTGCCGATCCGGATAGATCTGCGATCCGTCGGCGCCGGCGACCACCAGCCCGGCATCGAGAGGCGGAGGCTCAAAGACGGCGAGCAAGGGTTCCTCAGTGGGCCGGGCGCCGCGATAGCGATCGCCGGCGCGCTTCACCTGAGCATCGAGTTCCTCAAACGTGAGGCTAGCGGCATGCTCAAACGCCTTGCGCGCCGCCGGCAGCAAACGGCGCAGCGCCGCCTGCTGTTCGGCCAGCGCTGCGCTCATCTTCTCGAGTTGTCCCAGGATCTGAGGGAGATTCAGGCCCATCGGCGTCGCTCGAACACCTGTTCCGCATTATAGTGGATGGATGGCCCGGCGCAACCGAACATCCCCCGCCGGGCTCCGCCTTCCCGCTTGCAGGGGATAGGCGTCTCCAACATCCAAGCCTCCCTGTGCAGGCACCGCCACAGATGGCGCCTTGTGGCCTGCCCAAAACCCTTATGCTATACTGCCCGCGATGAACGCCGACCGGTCGTTTGATGATCGGCTCGCGGCCCGGGTGCGGTCGCTGGGCCTGGGCGATGCCGCCTCGACGCTGCTTGAGGCTTGCGCCCCGCTGGCCTGGATCGGCGCGCAGCTGGGCTACATGGTCGGGCCGCTGTTCGGCGCTCGCACCAACCGCGGATCGGAACTGCTGGATCTGTTTGAGAGCCCGCAGCGTATGGCGGGCTTCTTGGACAGCCTGCACCGGGAGCCGCCGCCATGAGCATCGATGTGGTCGGGCTGACCGTCCTCGGCGTATTCATCCTCCTGCTTCTGATCTTCGCCAGCCTCGGCCGCCGTTGGCAGCCGTCGTTCCGCAAGCTGCCCTCCTACGAAGCGCTCGGCACGGCGATCGAACGCGCCGTCGAAGCCGGCGAACGCGTCCACGTCTCACTCGGCACCGGATCGGTGATCGGTCCTGAGTCGGCGCCGGCCATGGCGGGCCTGGTGGTCCTCTCGCGGGTGGCTTCGGCCACTGCAATGAGCGATCGTCCGGCCGTCGCCACGACGGCCGACGGCGCGATGGCCATCCTGGCGCAGGACACACTGCGCACGGCGCACGCGCGCCTCGGCGCTTCTGAACGCTATGAACCGACCTCCGGCCGGATGCTGGGCGCCACGCCGTATTCGTACGCCGCCGGAGTCCCGGCCGTGCTGGCCAACGAGAACGTCTCGGTCCACATCCTCAACGGCTCCTTCGGTTCCGAGGGCGCGCTCGCGGCCGACTTTGGCGAGCGGCGCCAGGCGCTGGTCGTCGGCGGAAGCGACGATGTGCACGCGCAGGCGCTGATGTACGCCACGGCCGAACATCCGCTGGTGGGTGAGGAGATCTACGCCGGCGGCGCGTATCTGAACGCCGGCGTGTTCCACGGCGCCAGCCTGCGCGCACAGGACGTCCTGCGCGTGCTGGTGATCCTGGCGATCCTGGCCGGCACGCTGCTCAGCACGCTCGGGGTGATACCGTGAAGCTCGGCGCCTGGATCGTGTGGACCGCGGTGGCGATGGCGATTGGCGGCATCGTGCTGGCGGGCTACTTTGTTGACTTGCCGGAGCTGCAGGAACTGCGTCTGCTCTTCATGCGCTGGGCGATCCTGCTTTCGGCGGCGGCACTGCTTCTCGGGATCCTCAACCTGCTCGCGGCGCACATGCACAAGGTCTCCCAGCAGGAAGCAGGCTGGCCGTACAGCGGGCTGCTAATCGTCATTCTGCTGGGCACGCTGGTGCTGGGGCTGGTCTTCGGCCCGGATAACCGCGTGGTGCTGTCGCTGTTCGAGTACATCCAACTCCCAGTCGAGTCGACGCTGATGGCGCTGCTGGCGGTTTCGCTGGCGGTGGCCGGGGTGCGCATGGTCGCGCGTCGCCACGATGTCTACAGCCTGATCTTCATCCTCACCGCTCTCCTCGTCCTGCTGGGCACAGCGCCATGGCCGTTCGGCGGAGGCGGGCTGACGGGCTACTTCGGATGGCTGCGCAACTGGCTGGCGCAGGTCTGGGCGGCGGGGGCGGCGCGCGGCATTGTCCTCGGCATCGCGCTGGGTGCCATCGCCACTGGGTTGCGCATCTTGCTGGGGGCAGACCGCCCCTACGGGGACTGAGCTGTGGCGGACGTGCGTTGCCCGATGTGCAGCAAGTCCAATCCCGAGGGGGCCGATGAGTGCGGCTTCTGCGGAGCGCGGCTGACGCCGGTCCGGGCTGGAGCCACCACTCCGCCGCCCGAACAGGCGCTCCCCCCGATGCCGGACTGGCTCTCCAAGCTGCGCGCGCCGGAGGATGAATCACCGGCCGCGGAGCAGCCGACAGGAGCGGGCGACGAGGGCGATTGGCTGGCGCGGCTGCGCTCGACCGACCCCGATTGGTCGCAGGGCGGATGGGAAGGCCAGCAGGCCGGCACGGCAGCCACTGAGCCGTTGGGTGAACAGAAGCCTGCGGCGCGTCCTGCCGCTCGAGCTGGCGAAAGTCCAGATTGGCTGGGCCGCCTGCGCGAAGCATCG
>JAPLGR010000130.1 GCA_026390045.1 Chloroflexota bacterium
CGGTGGTCTGTCTGGATCGGACCTCGGGCGCCGTCCTATGGCGCAAACCTGTCCCGCTCGCCCTCAGTTCAGTCACCGGGACAGTCCCGGCTCTGGTGCTCTCCGACAGCGCCGTCTACGTGGCCGACGCCAAGGCCCTGCACGCTCTTTCGATAAAGGACGGGGCGCAACTGTGGACCGGCGACGCCCAGATAAACCATCACAAGGCCCCCGACCTGTTCCTGACGGGCGGGGTCGTCTGGACCGGTTACGGCGGCCGATACACGGCCTACGATCTGGCCACGGGAAAAATCGCCAAGACCATCAAGCAGGCGATGACCGGCCCGATGGGGCACGACCGCTGCTATCGCAACCGGATCACCGATCGCTTCTATATCGACTCCGCGACGGGCGGCAGCGATTTCGTCAGTCTGGACACATCCGGCGGGACGCCGCAGAGCGAGTTCCCCAATCCGTGGGTGCGCAGCACCTGCGGCATCGGCTTCCTGCCCTGCAATGGCCTGCTCTATGCCGGTCCGCCGGCCTGTGCGTGCTCTAACGGCGTGATGCTCAACGCGCTCAACGCGCTGGCGCCCGAACCGGGCATGAAGTCGTCGAGCCAGCCGATCGAGATCGCGACCATCCCACGCTTGGAAAAAGGCCCGGCCTACAAGGAAATCCCGGATTCGAAATCTCAAATCCCGGATTCTGCCGACTGGCCCACGTATCGCCATGACGCCGGGCGCAGCGGACACACCACCGCTGCGGGGCCGGCCCAACTGCAACCGCTGTGGACGGCCAAACTCTGCGCTTCCACCGGCAGCCATCTCGGCGGCGTCCGCGAGGGTGTCAAAATCAGCGCGCCGGTCATTGCCGCGAGCAAAGTGTTTGTCGCCGACGTCGACGCCCACGCCGTCTGCGCGTTGGACGCCGACACGGGCCGCGTGGCGTGGCGCTATACCGCCGGCGCGCGCATCGATTCGCCGCCGACCTATTACCAGGGGCGGCTGCTGTTCGGCTCGCGCGATGGCTGGGTCTATTGCCTGCGCGCGGCCGACGGCGCCCTGGCCTGGCGTTTCAAAGACCTGCCCGACGACCGCTGGATCATGGCCTATGACCAGCCGGAATCGGCATGGCCCGTCTGCGGCAGCGTCCTGACGCTCAACGGCGTGGTCTATTTCGCCGCGGGACGCAACTCGTTCTCGGACGGCGGTATTTGGATTTATGGACTCGATCCCGCCACGGGCCGCGTGATCCATCGGCGCCACATGTACGGCCCTTACGGCGATGACGGATTCCCAATCATTAAGGGTGCAGACTACGTCGGCCACGGGATTCAGGGCTTCAAGAACGACGTCTTGCTGACGGACGGCAAATACCTTTATCTGCGCCATCAGCCATTCAATCCAGATTTGTCGTCGCTGTCGGCAAATCAGTCTCCACTGCCGCATTTGATCGCGAATCCCGGCTTCCTGGAGTCGATCCCGCAGCACCGGTCCTTCTGGACCATCAACAGCGCGTTGCTCTACGACATAGCCACCGGCACGACC
>JAPLGR010000569.1 GCA_026390045.1 Chloroflexota bacterium
GATCCAAGCCGGTAGGTCAGCCATGCCGCGGCCCCGGCGAGCAGCGCGTTCACCAGCCACGGTGCCCCCATCCGGACACCAAGCGAAAGCACGGCCGGCCACCCGGGCGTGTACTTCCCGAACCGCAGACCCTCATAGTCCACAACGAACGGCACCATGAACGAACGTGGGAACTCAGGCGAGGTCACGCTGATCTTGCCGTCGGCCATGACCTCGGCCTCCCACAGGTTGGCGAATTCGTCTTCTAGATGCGGGATGCGTTCAAAGACGGCCCGCGATGCCCACGCAGCGGCCACGCAAGCCCCAACAGCGATGACCAATGCCAGACAATCCGCGATCCGTCTCACGGTGTTGTCTCCGTCAGCACAGCGGAGACAGCCGACAGGACGGCGTCGTGCAGGTGGCCGTTCGAGATCAGGCTGCCGCAGTTGCGCGTCAACTCGCGTCCCGTCGTCAGGTCCAGCGGCCGGCCGCGCAGATCCGTCACCCGGCCCCCTGCCTCCTCAACGACCAGCGCCCCGGCGGCTACGTCCCACAGCTTCTCTTTGTAGTCCGGCTTGGCCGTGGGGAGGAGCCGGATGAGCAGCTCGGCCTGACCTCCGGCGATGACCAGGTACTTCGCCTGGCTGTCGAGCGCAGTCGGCGGCCAGCTCAGATCCAATCGCTCGGCGACAAGGTGCAGGCGCTTCGGGTCGGTGTGTTGGTCCTCCGCCGAGCACAGCACGCGCGCCTCCGATGGCATATGGCAGTCAGAGACCTTCAGCCGGCGTTCCCCGCTCCCGTCAAGGGGCATCGCCCACGCGCCTTGCCCGCGTACAGCGACCACAGCACATCCGAACGTATCGGGCCGCGGCCGCAGGTCGATCCCCAGCATCGGCGCCGCAACGGCCGCCACCGCGACGCGGCCTGCCTCGAGCAGCGCCAGTGCGACCACATACTGATCGCCACGCACGAAGCCCTTCGTCCCATCGATCGGGTCGAGCGTCCAGAATCGATCGCTCACCCGCCCACCGCCGCGATCCAGCCAGATCATCACCCGGCGAATGTTGGCCTCTGGCCGCACCTGTCTCACGCGCGCGAGAGCGCGCTTCGCCAGGCCAGGATTGGACTCCAGCATCCGGCTGTCCTCTTCGGCGATCAGAGGATCTGCGGGAAATGTCTCGGCCAGCCAGCCGGCGATCAACGCCTGCGAGGCGAAGTCCGCTTCGGTCACCGGCGAGGCGTCAGCCTTGCTCAGGGATGGCCGCTGCGCGTCCTGTCGCACCACCTGGCACAGCCTGCCCGCGGCACGCACGGCGCGCAGCGCAAACTCAGCTTCGGCGGCATGATGATCCAAGAACATCATTGGATTCCTGACACGATTCTAACCGCGCGATCCGTGGAGACCTGTATGCCGCCCCAGATTCTGTCGTAGATGATCTGGGCCGGAGAGAAGCAGCCCCGAGCGTGGTTGATCCTGGGATCTCAAGTCCTCCTGTTGCACCTTGAGAGGAGCGTCTTCCTGGGAGCCGCGCGCGGCCGTGGGTTGACAGGCGTAATCATGAGACGGCCTTGGCCTTGTACCGGGCCACCCCAAAGGCTGCCACGATCTCCCCGTAGTAGATCCGGTGGTAGTCCTTACGCGGATACTTCGCCTCGATACCGGCATCGAGGAAACGCCCCCTCTCCATGTCATCCCAGTAGATCTTCCGGCACTCCAAAGCCAGCTCCGCTTCCACATAGCTTGGCGCAGCTACCTTCAATGACGCCACCAGATGCAGACCAGCCTCGGCAATCTTGTCTCCCTCCCGCCCCGATTTGGATCCAAGGAGATTGAGCGCCTTCGCGCGCCTGGCCGGAAACGCGCACACCGTGAAGGTGTCATATCGCTCCATGAACTCATAGGTGTACCGAACGGGCCGGACCACGACCTGCACGAATGGCCTTCCCCACATGACCCCGAGGCTCCCCCACCCTACGGTCATCGCATTGTATGAATCCTGTGCGAAGTCGCCGGAGGTGAGAACCAGGTGCTGGGTATCCCACAGGTACATCGGCTTCACCAAGAGGTTGTCGATGGGTATTGGGCTTCGATTCATCCGTGTCCCCTTCGTTGTCTCCATGGGCCCGAGCTGCTCCAGACGGCGGGCTCTGAGCCTCCAGGATTGTGATGCGAACAAGTAGGTCGAGCA
>JAPLGR010000415.1 GCA_026390045.1 Chloroflexota bacterium
GTCCACACCGCCTTGAGCAACAGCTTCTGGGTGGCTCAGGGACTGTGCACCCTCACCGAGTACTACCACCACCTAATGCACATTCCTCGACGAACCGCCGGATGCGGACCCGCATGTCCGGTGGTGTGAGAGGGAGGATGGACAACCCATCCTCCCTACTCGATTATGCGCCGACAGCGCTGTCGTTCGCGTGCGTGATCTGCACCGTGTTCCGGAGGCCGATCCTCAGTCGGACGCTGCTGATGGCTCCGCACCCAGAGCGGCGTCGATCTCTGCCAGAACGCTGGCGTCCGTCTCTGTGTCCCGAGCGCGGCGAAGCAGCTCTCGAGCATCGGGGCTCGCGTATTGACCTAACGCCCACGCCGTATGCCCCCGCGCCATAGGATCTGAGTCGGAATGGAGTGCCTGACCGATGGCGGCGAGCTGGTCGGCGGCGCGCAGGTTGCCGGCGACAACAGCCGCGTTGCGCGCCAGGCCGCTGCGCCGAGCGCGCTTGAGCGGGCTACCGCGCAAGAACGGCGCGGCATCAGGCGCTGGAGGTGCAAGAAGCGCCGAGAGGTCCGGCGGATTCAGCGCGGGGCGGGGTGCGAACGCTGGATCCGACGTGGGGCGGGCAACGCGCTGGTTCCATGGACAGGCCAGCTGGCAAGCATCGCAGCCGAACAACCAGCCGCCGACAGCCTTTCGCAGATCGCGCGGCACGGCCTGGCGCGATTCAATGGTCAGGTAGGAGATACAGCGTCGTGCGTCGATGGTCCGGTCGGGGAGGATGCAGCCAGTGGGGCAGGCATCGATACAGCGCCGGCACGATCCACAGCGGTCGGCGGCGAACGGCGCGTCGGGGGGCAGGGCGATGTCGAGCAGGATCTCAAGCAGCAGTGTCATTGAGCCAATGAGAGGGCTGATCAGACACGTGTTCCGGCCGATCCAGCCCAGGCCGGCGCGCTGTGCCAGCTCGCGCTCGAGGAGCGGACCGGCGTCGGTGTAGATGCGCGACGCGACCGGTCGCCCGAGCCTATGCCGCAGGCGGTCGACGACGGCAGTGGCTCGTGAGGTAAGGAAGTCGTGATAGTCATCGCCGCGCGCGTATGCGGCGATCTGCACTGGCCCCGCTGAGGTCGCTCCTGGAAAGTAATTGACTGCCAGGACCAGGATGCTCTGGCAGCCCGGCAGGAGGCTACCTGGAGCAGCGCGGCCGCTGCGGCCGCGCGGGCTCGCCAGGTAGCCCATCTCGCCATGCCGGCCGGCGTCGAGCCACGCGGCGTAGCGATCGAGGTGCGGAGGCGGCTCCGGCGTCGTGATCCCGGCCAGGTCGAAGCCCTGCTGACGGGCCTCGGCCTTCAGCCATTGGGCGAGGGACTCCGGGGGTGCTGCATCACTGGCCACGCTTCCAGTATAGCGGCCGGTGCCGAGTTGCGGAAAACGCGTGCGGCGCCGTTGAGGCGCCGCACTGGATTCATGATGCAGCCAGATGCTACTTGGTCTTCAGGTACTCGTCGATCGCCCGTGCGGCGCGGCGCCCCGCAGCGACCGCCTCTACAACGATGGAGGCGCCCGTGACGTCATCACCGCCGGCATAGACGCCGGGTTTGGAGGAGGCGCCGGTTTCCTTGTCGGCCACGATCAACCCATACTTCTCGGTCTTCAGATCGGGAGTCGTTTCGCCGATCAGTGGATCGGGCCAGTAGC
>JAPLGR010000152.1 GCA_026390045.1 Chloroflexota bacterium
AGGTTGTTGAACACCTGAATCATCTGCTGATAGCCTATCCAGACGGCCGGCACCTCCGGGTTGGGCTCCAGCGTCAGATCAATCCCCTTGGCCTGCGCCCGCGCCCGATGCGCTGAGACCACCTCGGCCAACATCGGGTCGAGGGCCCGCAGCTCGCGGTTGAGCTTGAGGGCAGCCTGATCCATGCGCGACAGCATCAGCAGATCCTCGATCAGGTGGCCAAGCCGCTCCGACTCGCGCCGCAGAATCTGCAGGTAGGCCTCGCGCCGTTCCTCCCGGCCGGGCTGCTGCAGCAAGTCCAGGTAGAGCAGGACATTGGTGATCGGTGTGCGCAGTTCGTGCGACACGTTCGAAACGAAATCGCTCTTCAACCGATCGAGTTCCGTGAGGCGCTCGTTGGCCTCGGCCAGTTCCCGGGTGCGGATCTGCACGCGTTCCTCAAGCGTCTCCAGCACCCCGGCCCGGTGGAGGGCGTTGCCCACCACTTCCGCCAGTGCCATCAGCAGGCTGCGTTCCGCTTGGCCAAATGGCTCCCTGCGGCCCACCCCCAGCAGGCCGACCACCTCATCCTGTTCCACCAGTGGCACCAACGCCACAGCAGACATCCTCTGGATCTCGGGGGGCAACCGCCGCCAGACCTCACTGCCCGACTCAATCTGCATCAACGCCTTGCCGGCCGCCATCACCTCACCGAACATCCCCTCGCTAACGTTCTGGCGCGTGCCCTCCAGTGGGGACCATGCGCCGGAGGCTACCGGCACGACAATCTCCTGCGCGGCCCGGTTCTCCATCGCCAGCAGTGCGCCCTGTGCGCCAACGAGTTCCTGCAGACGGCCCAAGAGGACCGGCATCATTTCGCTGCGATGACGCGCGGCCCGCAGCGCGGCCGCCATGCTGGTTACCGCCTCCAGGTGAGCCGCCCTCCGACGGGTTTCCTCGAGTAGCCGGGCATTTTCAAGTGCAATGGCCGCCTGATCCGCGAACAGCTGCAGGATGCGGACTTCGTCCACCTCGAATGGATCGGTGCGCTGATCATCGATCACGTTGATGACGCCGATGACCCTGGCGCCGCGCCGAAGCGGCGCACCGGCCATGCGGCGGAACCCCGCGCCCTCCTTCCCGGTGTGACGTCCTTCCCAAGCGCTGTAGTCGTTGACTGCCATCGCTTCCCCGCTCAGGGCAATCTTGCCGGATAGTCCCTCGCCCATGAGCAGCCTGCGGCCGTCGAAGTCCGCCGGCAGGTTGTGGGTCACGACGAGTTCAAGTTCTCGCCCTGTGTCTTCCACCAGGTAGACACCGCCCATCGGGGCCTCCAGCAGGTTCGCCGCCCGCGTCAGGACGGTTTGAACGATCTGCATAGGGTCGCTGGTTTCTGCCACCTCGAGAGATGTCTCATACAGCACCGACATCTCGCGGGCATGTCGCTCCAGCGCCGCCTCAGCCCGCTTGCGGTCGCTGACATCGGCCAGGACCCCCATCACCGCATGGATCTGTCCTTCTGAATCGCGCAGCGGCGCGGCCGAAACCATCACATCCAGCGGGACCGCGTCCGTTCGATAGGCGCGCACCTCGGTGCCGGATACGATTTCCCCGGCCAGGACGCGCTGAATCATGGCCATGAACGTCTCGACGTTCTCCACCTCGAGCGGAGCCCGCAGGCTGCTGAGCGGCGTGTCCAGGATCTCCTCCGCGGGCACGCGGAACATCTCCTGCGCGGCAGGATTCCACAGTTGCACTCTCCCCTCGAGGTCCACAACCGTGACGCCCACAGGTGCGGCGTGGACCAGGGCCTGCAGTTGTTCGGTGGTGTCGCGCAGTGCCTCCTCTGCCCGCTTGCGGTCAGAGATGTCGGCAAACACGGCCAGCATGCCAACGAAGCGCCCATCCTCGAAGCGCGGACTGCCGCTCACCAGGGCCGGAAGCCGCTGTCCGTCCTTGCGGACAAACTCAAGCTCATACCGGCTGGCGCCCCCGGCTTCCCGCTTGGCATCCACCTCCTGCACGATCGCATGCTGGTCAGGCGGAACCACCTTGCTCCACGGTTCGCCCAGCAGTTCATCCGGCGCATAGCCGAGCATGGCCGCCGCCGCCGGGTTGACGAAGGTGAATCGGCCGAGACGATCCTGGACGACGATTCCTTCGCCCATGCTTTGGATGATGTCTTCATTGAATTCCTTCAGCTGCCGGAGGTCCGCCTCGGCCTGAACCTGTTCGTGCAGCAGGCTCGCGTTCTCAAGTGCCACAGCCGCACTCGACGCCAGGCCCTCCAGCATCGAGACATCGGCCTCGTCGAATGACTCGCCCCGACGCTTGTTGTGCACTTCCAGGCATCCAAGCAATGCGCCCTCGCGGCTGAGGATCGGGACGTTGACCAGATTGCGAGCGCCTGGATCTGTTCCCGCCGCGGGGTGATTGGCCATGTAGGGCCTCTGGGTCTCAGCCACCGTTCCGGGCACACCCTCGCCCAGCGAGAACGCCGCTTCGCTCGGGCGGAGCAGTCCATCACTGTTGTATTCAGTGAATCGCATGGCATCGCCGGTCCACAAGCCTGCCGTTCCGGCCGTGGCGTCCACCAGATCCATCCCGCTCGCCACGAGTGCGCGGAGCACAGCCGGCATCTCCAGCACCGCGTTCAACTGCTGGCTCGTTCGCGACAGCAGCTCGAGCTGGCGGCTCTGCCGCACGAGCGCCTCCTCCACCGCCTTGCGCTCCGTCAGATCTGAGATGGACCACAGGGAGAGCGGATGGCCGGACTCCAAGGCCCGGATCCTCCGCCCACGCGCCCGGAACCAGCGCGTCCCCCCGGGCACCTCCAGCGGATACTCGAAGTCGTATGGTGCCCCCTGCTCCAGCACAATCCGGATGCCAGCCAGGAAGTGCTGAGCGATCACGGCGGGAAGGATCTCGGTGACCGTTCGGCCCAGCATCTCCGCCACCGGCCGCATCAGGAGCGAGTCGTCACCGCAGATCACATCCAAGTAGCGTCCGTCACCGTCATACACGATAAGCACATCGTCAATCGACTCGACGATGTGCTGCAGCCAGGCGCGCGATGCATGGAGATCATCCTCGGTCGCCTTCCGGTCACTGACATCAGCGATGAAGCCTTCCAGAACCTCGGTGCCGTCGGCCGCAACCCCCACCGGCCCACCCTGTTCCCAGACCCAGCGCATCTCTCCGAAGGCGGTGATGATCCGGTACGTGAGCTGATAGCGCTGCCCGCGGCGCGTTGCGGTTTGCGCGTCCTCCCAGACCATGTCCCGGTCCTCTGGATGGATGAGAGAAGCGTAGCTCACGACCCGGTTGTCCTGCAGATCGGCCGCGGCATAGCCGGTCAATCCCAGACAGCCCTCGCTGGCGAACTCCATGGTCCATTCACGGTCGTTGCGGCAGCGGTAGGCCATTCCCGGCAGGTCGCCGAGGAGCGTGCTCAGCCTTCGCTGGCTCTCGCGCAGGTCCGCCTCGACCTGCTTGCGCTCGGTGATCACACGCGACGTCAGCACGATTCCGCCGATCCCCGGCTGGTCGAGCATGTTGCTGGCAACCGACTCGACAACAATCCATTGGCCGCTGGCATGACGAAACCGGTACTCGGTCGGCGTCCCTGGATTGGTGCGCTGCAGCACTGCGCCGAATGCCTGCGCGACCACGGCTCGATCCTCCGGGTGGATCAGGTCGAAGCCGCTCCTGCCCACCAGCTCGTCCGGCTCGTATCCCAGCTGAGTCTTCGCCGACGGGGTGACGTACTCGAACTCAGCCTGCCCGTTGATCACCGCGATTACGTCGCTGGCGTTCTGGACCAACGCGCGGAACCGCTCTCCACTGGCCCGTATCTCCTGCTCCAGCCTGCGGCGCTGTGTGACATCCAGCAGGGAGCCCTCGTAGGCGATGGTCATTCCAGACGGATCATAGAGCGGCCGGGCAACATCCTCCACCCACAGCGGCTCGCCATCCGCGCGGCGCATCTCGATTTCGTCCGCGCACAACATCGTCTTGTCGCGATGGCGATCCAGCATCTGCCGCCGCTCGCCGGGGCGGGCGTACAGCTCGGAGGCTTCGCGCTTCAACAGCGTCTCTCGGTTCGGATAGCCAAGCATGCGCACCAGCTCGGCATTGGCATCCACGATCTCGCCGCGCGGCGAGGTGCGGTACAGCCCCACCGGGACGTGGTCAAACAGCGAACGATAGCGGGCCTCAGACTCTCTTACCGCGGCATGGGCAATCGCCAGCTGCAGGTGAAGAGGTAGCTCCGCCTCGAGCCCGGGGGGATCGACCAAGACGCCGTCAAGATCCGCCTCCAAGGCCGCGCCTGTGTCAGGGGCCACACCAAGCGCGCTGACCATAGCCTCTCCGTTCATTCCCGCACGGCAGCCGACTTCGACATGGTACGCACGTTGCAAGAATCGTAGCCAGCCTGGATGGGCTGGGCAAGCATGACCTTGGGCCTTCTTCGCGAAGGTCCTGCCCGGGCGGCCGACTGACCGGCGAGCAGGCCCCCTTCTCCCTGCGGCCGATCTCCGCCCGCCTGGCACGATGATTGCCATTCAAGCGCTGCGTCTGCCTCTTTCCAGCTCGCGACGAGACCGCTCATCGTGGCTGGAGGGACACCGGCCAGCCAAGGCCACGCGCATGCCCTGGCAATTCACGGCACCCGCCATCCTTGCGGTCTGCCCATTGCATGCACGATTCATAGAAAACTCTTACGGACGGATGCGGAGACCCTTGGGCTATAATCCCATTCAGGCAGGCCCGTACGGGCTCGCCGGAGGAAGGCGCCCATGATGCGTTTTGACCGTTTCACCGAGCGGGCTCAGGATGCCGCTCAGCGCGCGGCGGAGGTCATCCAGCGCTACGGGCACAACCAGATCGACACCGAGCACATCCTGCTGGCGCTGATCGAGCAGCCGCAGGGGGTGATCCCGCAGCTCCTCGAGCGTCTGAACGTCAATATTGACGCTCTCACCGAGCGGATCGACCAGCAGCTGCGCGCCAGCCCCAAGGCCAATATCTATGGCGGCGGCGCCGGGCAGATCTTCATCACCCCGCGGGTCAAGCGCGTGGTCGACATGGCCAACGAGGAGGCCAATCGCCTCAACGACGAGTACATCTCGACCGAGCACCTGTTCCTGGCGATCCTCTCGGAGCGCAACACCGCCATCGCCCGCCTGCTGGCCGAGGAGGGCGTTACCCGCGACCGTGTGTTCGAGGCGATCAAGGAGACCCGCGGCGGGCAGCGCGTCACCGATCGCAAGGCCGAGTCCCGCTACCGCACGCTGGAGAAGTACTCTCGCGATCTGACCCAGATGGCCAAGGAAGGCAAGCTCGATCCGGTCGTCGGCCGCGAGAAGGAGATCTTGCGAGTCATCCAGATCCTGTCGCGCCGCACGAAGAACAACCCCGTCCTGATCGGTGAGGCCGGAGTCGGCAAGACCGCCATCGTTGAGGGGCTGGCACAGAAGGTCGCCGCCAACGACGTGCCCGAGATCCTGAGCGGCAAGCGCGTGGTCTCGCTCGACCTGGGCGCCATGATCGCCGGATCGCGCTTCCGGGGCGAGTTCGAGGAGCGCCTGAAGGCAGCGATCGAGGAGATCCAGCGTTCGGAAGGCGAGATCATCCTGATGATCGACGAGTTGCATACGGTCATCGGCGCCGGCGCGGCCCAGGGCGCCATGGACGCATCCAACATGCTCAAGCCGGCCCTGTCGCGCGGCGAGCTGCAGTGCATCGGCGCCACCACGCTGGATGAGTACCACAAGCACATCGAGAAGGACGCTGCCCTCGAGCGGCGCTTCGCACCGGTGTACGTCGAAGAGCCATCCATCGAGGCAACGATCGAGATGCTACGCGGCCTGCGCGATCGCTACGAGGCGCACCACAAGGTGCACTTCTCCGACCAGGCCTTGATCGCGGCCGCCAAGCTCTCCGAACGCTACGTCACCGATCGCTCGCTGCCGGACAAGGCCATCGACCTGATGGACGAGGCGGGGGCCAAATTGCGCATCGCGTTGTACTCCCTGCCGCCCGAGCTCAAGACGCTCAAGGCCGATGTCGACCGGCTGATGGCCGAGGAGGAGCAGGCGGGCGTCGAACGCGACTACGAGCGCGCCGCCGAGAAGAAGGCTCAACGTTTGCGCATCGAGCAGGAGTTCCGCGGCAAGCGCGATGCCTGGGAGGGCCAGCACCAGCTGGACGAGGTCGTCGACGAGAACGACATCGCCGAGGTCGTCGCCATGTGGACCGGCATCCCGGTCAGCCAGATGATGGAGACTGAGGCGGCCAAGCTCCTGCAGATGGAGGAGCGGCTGCACGAGCGCATCGTCGGCCAGGACGAGGCGATCCATGCCCTGTCCGATGCCATCCGCCGCGCCCGCTCCGGCCTGAAGGACCCCCGCCGCCCGATCGGCTCGTTCATCTTCCTGGGATCGTCGGGCGTCGGCAAGACCGAGATGGCGAAGGCTTTGGCGCAGTTCATGTTCGATGACGAGGACGCGCTGGTGCGCGTCGATATGAGCGAGTACCGGGAGCAGCATACTGTGTCCCGCCTGTTCGGCGCGCCGCCGGGGTACGTCGGCTATGAGGAAGGCGGCCAGCTCACCGAAGCTGTGCGACGCCGCCCGTATCGCGTGGTGCTGTTCGACGAGATCGAGAAGGCGCACCCTGAAGTCTGGAACGCCCTGCTGCAAATCCTAGACGACGGCCGGCTGACCGATGGGCAGGGGCGCGTCGTGGACTTCCGCAACACCGTACTGATCATGACCTCCAACCTGGGGACCGAGTTCGTCACCCGTTCCGGCTCTCTCGGCTTCCACCACAGCGGCGAAGGGGAGCTTCGCGATACCGACGAGAAGATCGAGAAGGCACTCAAGCAGACCTTCCGACCCGAGTTCCTCAACCGCATCGATGAGATCATCATCTTCTCACCGCTGACACTCGAGCAGGTCGAGTCGATCGTTGACTTGCAGCTGAAGGAAGTCCGCGAGCGCCTGGCAGAGCACAATCTGCAGGTGGACCTGACCGATGCGGCCCGCAAGTGGCTGGCCAAGGAGGGCTACGACCCGGCCTTCGGTGCCCGCCCGCTGCGCCGCGCCATCCAGAAGTACGTGGAGAGCCCGCTCTCGGTCAAGATTCTGGAGGGTGAGTACCACGCCGGCGAGACGGTCGTCGTTGACGTCAACGCGGAGGAAGGTGGGCTCACGTTCCGCCGCCCCCCCAACCGGAAGCCGGCCAAGACCCCACAGCCGGCTGTCACGAGCAGCTGACCTACATCGCGCGCAATTGAGTAGGGAGAGCGGGTCGCCCGCTCCCCCTCTCACACCACCGGACATGCGGGTCCGCATCCGGCGGTTCGGTGAACGTCAGGGCACCAAACGAACCTTAGCCCTCGAGCCCTTGTTGGCGGTCCGTGCCGGGAACG
>JAPLGR010000695.1 GCA_026390045.1 Chloroflexota bacterium
TTGCCCTTGGCTACGGTGGGTGCCATCCACCCCCGGGAAGGACTTCCACCTTCCTAGTCAGCGCCCATGCTGGGCGTACCAGCACCGGCGCCGGCCCAGGCCGGCGCCGTTTCTATTGCGAGGCCGCGAGGATCAGCAGCAGCCTACTCCGGTTCTTGCGCGCTCAGCCAAGCCTGGATTCGAGATTGCACTTCTTCGGCCGAGAGATCGAGCACGGAGACTATCTTGTCCAACCCACGCTGGCCGGCGATGATCTCAATCCGGTTCTTGCGCACTGCCAGCACCTTCGCCAGGAACGTCAGGAGCGCCGCGTTGGCCTTGCCTTCCACCGGCGGTGCTGCCACTCGCACCCGAAGGATTCCGTCCTCGAGCACGCCAGCGAATTCGGTCTTGCGCGCCCGCGGCGTGATCCTCAGCGTGAGCGCCGCACCGGACTTGCCACTGTGAAGTTTGAATTTGCGCATCACCCTACCCCAGCGACGCCAGCAGCTTCACAACCACGCTGCCCAGAATCTGCAACAGGATGATCAGGATGGCCGGGCTGAAATCCAGTCCCCCGGCTGACGGGACGATCCGCCGGATGGGAGCCAGCATGGGCTCAACAACGGAGTCGAGCGCGCGTCTCAGCGGATGGAACGGGTTGAGCACGAATGCCAGCAGCACGTCGAGGAAGACCACAAGCGTCAGCCCGTAGACGATCAGCTGGACTGCGGAGGCAATGCTATTCACCTTGGTGGCACTCTCCTGCGGGCTGGCACGGCTCAATCCGCTCCCGCCGGGCGATCGCCGAACAGCGCCCGCCCAATGCGGACCATGGTAGCACCTTCTTCGATTGCGATCTCAAAGTCATCCGTCATGCCCATCGAGAGCTCGGGCAGCGCCGCTGCCCCTGCATCACGGAGCTCGTTGCGCAACTGCACAAGCCCGCCAAACACGTGACGCAGTAGCATGACGTCGCCTGTCCAGGGCGCCATGGTCATCAGCCCCCGGACCTCAAGCGATGGCAACCGCGTCACGGCGAGCAAGCTGGCCAAAAGGTCCGTCCGGTCAGTCCCCGACGCGACATCCCAACCATCCTTGGAGACCTCTCCGGAGATGTTGCACTCCAGGAGGACCGGAAGACACAGCCCGCTCTCATGTGCCAGGCGGGCCAGCGACAAGGCAATCTTCGGACGATCCACTGAATGCACCAGAGCGAAAGGACCGACGACATCCCTTGCCTTGCGGCTCTGCACATGACCGATCATGTGCCATCGCGCGTCCGTCAGGTCAGTCAGCTGCGCCTGCTTCGCACGCGCCTCGTCCACCCGATTCTCGCCGAAGTCACGCAACCCCGCGCGATAGGCAAGCCTCACCAGCTCCGGCGGATGGCCCTTGGTCACGGCGACGATGCGGATCGCGCCCGGCGAACGCTGCGCCCGGCGAGCCGCGGCCTCAATCCGGGAGCGCACAGCGTCCATGTTGGCCTTGAGGTCCGACTCAGCAATCATCGTGACTTCGCCGCATGCGTCAAGCACCGAGCGCCATCAGCGCTCCGAAGCGGCCGGTCTTGCCTCCCTCCCCTCGATGGCTGTACCAGTCTTCGAGGTGGCAGGCTGTGCACAGCCCGGCGACTTCGATCGATCCGACACCCTCGCCCTCGAGCAGCCGGCGGCTGGCCAGCCACAGATCAAGGTGGGTCTGGCCCTCACGGACCGTCAGCAGCTCGTCCGCCAGCGGGCCAAGTGCATTGCGCACAGCGTCGACGACGTCATTGCCGACGGCATAGTGATCAGGCCCAATGGACGGCCCAAGCCCGGCGAGCAACTCTGCCGGCTGGGTGCCGAATGCGTCACGCATCGCGCGCACCGCCTGGACCACGGTCCGCCTCACGGTCCCCAGCCACCCCGCATGCACAAGCCCGATGGCTTGCCTCGCCGGATCATACAGGAAGACCGGGACGCAGTCGGCAAAGCGCATCAGCAACGTGACCTGTGGGTTGGAGGTGATCATGGCATCGGCCTGAAGCACAGCCTGCTGCCCGCGCGGCGCCTGGGCGTGCACAACATCGGCAGAATGCACCTGCCAGACTTCGTGCAGGCTCTCCTCTTCCCGCCCTGCGGCCTCCAGAACGCGCCGCTTGTTCTCAAGGACCCTGGGGCGATCATCTCCCACGGTTCCACCGAGGTTGAGCGATGCCCATGGGGAGGGGCTCACCCCTCCGCGGCGAGTGAAGGCTGCATGCTTGAGACCGGGCTGATTCAGACTCTCGAAGGTGAAGAAGCGCAGATCACCGACCTGACCGAACGGCATGCGGGGAGTCTACCACGCGGGCAGAGGCGGCAACACCGCGCCCGTCATCCGGTGCGCGTACCAGCCAATCGCGCAGAGGAGAGCACGCGTGCCTCATTCATGCTTTCCTCCACGTACGGATAGGCCAGCCACGCATTCGCCAGGCCGAAGGCCAGCCCGGTCACGGTCCGCAACAGCGGTGTGCTCTCGCGCGCCAACCAAGGCAGGAACGGGAACGCCCCCAGCAACTGGCTCCCGCCGTCCAGTGCCACCGGCAGGATCCCAAAGAGAAGCCAGGCCCAGATGGGCATGGGTTGCAGGCGGCGACGCACTCCGGCGAAGACGACGCCCCCTATCAGCAGCCCGGTGTAGATCGCCACATCGCGCTGGCAGAGCGCGACCTTGTAGCCGACTTGTTCGTTCCCCACGAACTCGCGCGCGGCCTGCAGGTCGTTCTCGGCGATGCCGGTCGCCGTAGCCAGCGAGGTCAAGGTGGTTCCGGCCAAGTCGCGCGGATAGGCAGGTTGCGGGCCGAAGAGGAACCAGGAGCGGAATGCCCACTGGTGACAGAGGGGCGAATACGCCTTGTAGATCCAATGCGCCTGGCGTTCGGCACCAGCCTTCATCAAGACCGGAGCAATGAAGGGCAAACCAACGTAGAGCAGGATGACCAGGTTGAACAAGGCCAGCCAGTGACGTGAGATGAACCGGAGCATGCGGTTGGTGTGAACGGCGACTGGCCTGGCAACTGAAGGGGCTTCGGACGGCTTCGGCACCGATGCATACGCCTGCAGCGCCACACGCAGGTCGGTGGGGGAAATCGGAGCTCGCAGCGTGTACGGGCCGATCACAACGACCGGGATCTGCTCAACGAACCGGGAGTGCAGTACCGAGTCTGATTCAATGTTCACCTCAACTAGCTCGTGCGACACCTGCGCCTGGAGACGGCGCAGCTCATCGCGCACCTCGTCACACAATGTGCATCCCGGCCGATCATAGAGCGTCACGCGCATATCAGTTCAGCCCCATCGCATGCAGATATCCGTCGAGGGTCTCGGCATCCATGCTGCCAACGTGGACGTGCTGGATTACGCCGGCCCTATCGACAAGGAACGTCGTCGGGTAGCCGCGCACCCGGTAGAGTGCCTGAACCTCCCCGCCTGGATCGAGCAGGAGCGGGAATGTCAATCCCAATGCGTCGCCGTAGGTGCGGACCTCGTCCGTCGTCTCGCCGGAGTTGATGCCAACAACCAACATGCCGGTAGATTGCTCTTCTTCATAGCGGGCTTCCAGCATGGGCATCTCCGCCCGGCACGGTTCACACCAGGTTGCCCAGAAGTTGAGCAAGACGACACGACCCCGTGACTCGCTCATCACGAACATATCGCCATCCGGGTCGGCCGCCTCGAACTCGGGCGCAAGTCCTCCCACAACGGGCGCCGCTACCGGGGTCAACTTCACCGCCGGCGAGGCGGCTAGGATGCCAGATGCTTCTGAGTGCCCTCCCCAGGCGGCGAAGCCCGCCGCCAGTCCCAGCAGCACGCCGATCGCGGCGAACAACCACCCCTTCCAGTCTGGCACGCCATCACCTACAGGCCAAAGTCGACAAACACGCCAAACCGCGACAGCTGGCTGAGCGTCCCGGTTAGCAACATGATGCCAAGAATGATCATGACCAGGCCCGTCGTCATGGAGATCCCCTTGAGCAAGCGCACGTTGCGCCTCATCGACTCCGCCACTCGCCCGATCCCAAGCGCCGCAAGCAGGAACGGAATCGCCAGCCCCGCCGAGTAGGCGGTCAGAAGCACGGCGCCCTGCATCACCTTGGCGCTGTTCAACGCCAGCGTCAGGACAGCGCCCAGCACCGGACCGACGCACGGCGACCACCCGGCGGAGAAGAATACTCCCATCAGTGCCGACGACAGATATCCCAGCTTGGGATCCGGCCGAACTTGACGACGCGTATCGAAGTCGAGAAACGGGATGTGGATCACGCCAAGCATGTGCAGGCCGAAGGCGATGACGACCACGCCGCCAATCCGCGCCAGCCACTGACGCCCATCGTAAAGGAACGCGCCGAGCGCTGAGGCCGCTGCACCCAGGGCGACAAACACGACCGAGAACCCAAGAACGAAGGCCACCCCGTGGGTGAATGTCACCCAACGGCCCTGGACCGCCGCCCCGCCCGGCCCGACCGAGCGTCCACTGAGGTATCCGACATAGGCCGGCACCAGGGCCAGGACACACGGCGAAAGGAACGAGGCCAGACCCGCCAGGAAGGCGAGGCCGAACGTCACGTTCTCAGAACTCATCCGGACTCCCGATCGCGGTTGAAACCAGACTCGCGTGTCAATCGTCAGGTCAAACTGGCCGTCCTTGACAGCCTGAGACCGCGCAGCCGCAGGCTGTTGCTCACAACGAAGACCGAGCTGAAGGCCATTGCGCCCGCTGCCAGCATCGGATTCAGGTACCCGAGGGCTGCGGCCGGGATCAGAATCACATTGTAGAAGAACGCCCAGAAGAGGTTCTGGCGGATGGTGCGCATGGTACCACGCGATAGATGGACCGCTCGGGCGACCCCGCGCAGGTCCCCACTGATCAGCGTCACAGGGGCAGCCGCGATAGCCACGTCCGTGCCGGTTCCGATGGCGATGCCGACATCCGCCTGCGCCAGCGCCGGGGCATCGTTGATGCCATCACCCACCATCGCCACCACCTGCGATTCCCTTTGCAGCGCCTTCACCTCGGACGCCTTGTCACCCGGCAGAACTTCGGCGCGAACCGACTCCGGACCGAGGCCCACGCGTGCCGCGATGGCCTCAGCAGTGGACCGGTTGTCGCCGGTGAGCATCATCACCCGCAGGCCAAGCTCCTGCAGTTCTCTGATGGCTTCTTCGGATCCAGTCTTGACGGTGTCGGCAATCCCCAGCGCGCCCACAGCCTGACCGCTCACCGCCACGCCCACGGCCGTCTTCGCCTCCGCGCGCAGTCGGTCCATCGCCTGACCGACAGCCCCGGCCGCGACCTCGTTTGACTCCAGGATGCGCTCGCTCCCTAGCAGCACCCGGCGTCCATTCAGTTCAGCAACGATCCCCTGGCCGGCCACGGCTTCGAACCGCTCAGGCCTCTCAATCGCGATGCCACGTTCCGTCGCGGCCGCAACGATCGCCTGCCCCAATGGGTGCTCTGATCCGCGCTCGGCCGAGGCGGCGAGGCGGAGGATCTCCGATTCCGTCCATCCAGGACTCGCGACCACGTCGGTCACCACGGGCTCTCCCCGTGTGATCGTTCCCGTCTTGTCAAGCACGATCGTCGTCAACGCACCGGCCCGCTCAAGCGCCTCGCCGGAGCGGAAGAGGATACCGAGTGTTGCGCCCTTCCCGGTTCCCACCATCACAGCCGTTGGCGTCGCCAGACCAAGCGCGCATGGACACGCAATCACCAGCACGGCAACCATGTTGATCAACGCGCGCGCAAAGGATGAGGTCTCGCCCGAAGGAGGCGGTGCGAGGATCATCCAGC
>JAPLGR010000110.1 GCA_026390045.1 Chloroflexota bacterium
AGTTGCCGGACAGGATAGCATCCACGTCCGCCGACCGGTACCCGGATCGCTCCAGAGACTCGCCAATAAACCGCAGGTCGGCGATGCTGTCAAGGCCGGTCGGAAGCTGGTTCAGCCCGAAGCCGCCATCGAAATCGCTCCCCAGGCCAGTGTGCTGCGCATCGCCTGCCAGCTGGCAGATGTGATCGATCTGCCGGATGACATGCTCCAAGGTCACCACCGCGCGCCCGTCCTCCGGCAACCATCCGCCCTTGAGGAACCGGTTGTATGGGATCACGCCGATCACCCCATCGCGCTCGACCAGTCGGTGGATCATCGCGTCGCTCAGGTGGCGGTCGGGGATCGGGCTGCCGTCGAGCAGCGCACGCGCATTGCTGTGCGAGGCGATGATCGTTCCGGAGAAGCGATCCAGCACCTCATAGTACGCCTGCTCCGCCATGTGGCTCAAGTCGAGCATCATCCCCAGATCTTCCATCACCTTGAGCAAACGCGTTCCGTCGGGCGTCAACGGGCCGGGCTCACGCGTCCCGCCGCAGTAGCGCGTTCCGCTCCAAGCCGGGCCGACGATGCGCACCCCGGCGGCGAACCACTCGTCGAGTTCCTCCGGTTCCCGAACGCAGTCGGCGCCCTCGATCGTCATGACCAGTCCCACCTCGGGCGCGGCCGGGGGGTCACCGGCCCAGGCATCGAGCACCTCACGAAGCGCCGTCTGATCCGTCACCAGTTGGAACTTGTCGGCATGGTCACCCACCAGGCGGTGGTATGCATCTGCCTCAGCGCGCGCCAGCCGATATGCCTCTGCCTGTGTGGCGTAGGAGAGCGTCTCCCAGTCGTACAGCTTACGCCGCTCGGGCATGACGTGCAGCGTGGCGAAGGCGACGGCGACGCCGCCCCGCACATAGTCGGGATACCCCAGCAGCGCTTCGCCCTGCGGGTTGCGCGCGCTGCCTTCTGACTCACGGGCGCGCGTCTCCGCCACCGAGCGCGCTGGGTCGCGCCCGAAGGTCAGGATATTCCAGGCAATGTCCTCATGGGCATCGACGATCAGTCTCATGCCGCGCCCATCTCGCCCACCAGGCGGCGCCAGAATTCATCGCGGCTTCCCGGGGAATAGGGCAGATACAACGACAAGCGATCGGCCAATCCCGCATAGCGCTTGAGCAGCTGGTCGGCCAAGTCTTCCTCCGTTGCGATCACAGCGAAGGTGGACAGCATCTCGTCCGTGATCAGCGACGGCATCTCCCCCCACGCCATCTGGCGCGAAAGGGTATGCAACCGATCGGCGATCTCGCCCCACCCGTGGTGCGCCATCACCGGTCGATAGGTGGGTGTGGAGGCGTAGAAGGCTATCTGCGAGCGGACGAACCCGGCCTCGGTGTCGTCCGTCGCCGCCAGGACAGTGACAGACAGCCGGATATCAGCGGGGGAGCGCCCGGCGCGCTGCGCACCAGCCTCGATCTCCGGGCGCACGACCTGCCGCAGGTACTCCGCCGAGTGATACGGATGCGCGAGGAACCCGTCGGCCATTTCGCCGGCCAGCCGGCACAGCGCCGGGTTGACGCCGGCAATGTACACCGGGATCGATGGGTACTCGATCGGACCGGGGCTGAAGAACGGCGTCATCAGCGTCAGCTTGTGATACGGACCGTCGTGATGGAGGGGCTCGCCCTCCTGCCACGATCGCCACACGGCGCGCATCGCCTGAATCAGGTCGCGCAGCTTGCCCGCCGGCGAATCCGGCCAGGGCATCCCGAAGCGCCGCTCGACATGCGCCTTCACCTGCGTTCCCAGGCCGAGGATGAAGCGGCCACGCGATGCTTCGGCCAGGTCCCATGCGGTGTGGGCCAGCACGGTCGGGCTGCGGACGAACGCCACCGCGATGGCGGTGCCCAGATAGATACGCTGTGTATGCTCGGCCGCCAGCGCCAGCGGAAGGAAGGGATCGTGCTGTGTCTCAGTGCTCCACAGCGTATGGAAGCCAACAGCCTCTGCCGAGGCTGCGAGCTCGGGCAGGATAGAGAGGGAAGTCGGCGGAAGCATGGCATCGAGCAACATGGCCGGGCCTCTTGCGCGCCTAGTCCGAGAGGCCGGACTCGGCCGGCGTCAGCTTCTCAAAGGCAGCAATGACCCGGCGCCAGCTCTCCGGCAACGGGATCGTCTGGTTGGAGTGGTAGTCGTAGGCCACCAGGATCGCCTTCCCAGCAGCTATCTCCTGGCCGGTGTCGGTATCTTCGATCGTGTGGTGTATCTCAAGGCTCTTGGTGCCCAGGCGTGCAGTGCGCACGCCGACGCGCAGCAGCTGTCCGAAGGCGGCGGGCGCCCGGTAAGTGCACGTTCCCTCGGCGAGGATGATGCCGATGGTCGTGAAATCCTTGCCATCCCACAGACCGATGTGCTGCAGGTAGTGGGACCGCGCGGTCTCCATGTAGCTGAAGAACGCGGCGTTGTTCACGTGACGCTGTGCGTCGATGTCGGCGTAGCGCACCTCGATAGGATGGTAGAAGCGGAACTCAGGCATGGTTACTCCCGCCCGCGCGCGGCCGGCAGGCCATCTCTCATTCTACCCGCGACAAGGGGATCACGACTTCAGGTTCGCCCGAAGGAATGCCAGCGTCCGGTCCCAAGCCAGCTTTGCGGCCCTGGGATCATACGCATCCTCGCGGTCGGCCTCGAAGAACCAGTGGCTGGTGCCGGGGTAGACGTGGAAATCGACTTTGCGCCCGGCAGCTTCCAGGGTCCGCTCCAACTTCCTCCGCGAGGCATCCGAGACCCACGCGTCTTCCTCAGCGAAATGGCCCTGGAAGGCGGCGCGGCTCTTCGAGTAGTCCCCCGACCGAGCACCGTAGAACGTCGTCACCCCCCGGATGGGCAGCGCCGGCCGGTTGGCCGCGAGCCACAGTGCCCAGTGTCCGCCCATTGAGAATCCGATGATGCCGATGGATGGTCCCTTCACCTCAGGCATTGCCTGCAGATTCTCGATGGCGCGCAGCAGCGTCTTGTAGGTAGGCTCGCGCCGTGGTTTGTCGCGCAGCTCCTCGGCCCGCTTGATACTCTTGGCCACCTGTCCTTCGTACAGATCCGGCGCCATGGCGACAAACCCCTCGCGCGCCAGCCGGTCACACACGCTCCGGAAGAACTCGTTCAGGCCCCACCAGGCATGAATAACCAGCACGCCTGAGCCCTTGCCAGACTTCGGCACGACCAGGTAGGGCTCCGGCAGGACCTTTGGCTTCATGGTGGCGTGCTCCTTGTTACTGCAGGCATCGTCGTTGAAACGCCGGCGCCGGCTCTCAGGTGAAGCGGCCGTCAGAGCGCCGCGTCTTCACCTCTCTCTGGCTGGTCTGCAGCCATCCCGCGCGGGCACGCGCCGGCCGATCGAATCCCGGCACGTAGGGCTTCAAGTCGAGAAGCGGTGTGCCATCGAGGATGTCGACGTTCCCCAGGTGCAGTGTGCACCCTTCGACACGCAGCAGCTGGACGATCGACAATCCAATCGGGTTCGGCCGCGACGGGGCGCGCGTCGCGAATACCCCCCGAGGTTCCGAGCCTAGGAACGGTACCACGCGCAGATCCACACGCCGAACCTGATGCAGGTGATACAGCAGGATGACGTGTGAGAACCCATCCAGATCCTGAAGGCCGTCGGCGTACTCGGGGAAGATCTCGGCCGTGCCGGGAGCGCTCGCCGCACCGGCTGGCTGGATCGGCATGTCACGCAGGTCCTGAAACGGTGTGTGCAGGACGCCGATCGGATGGTAGATGATGTCCATGAGCGGACGATCTCCGTTGTGGCGCCAGGCGGATAGAGAGATCAGGCGGCGTTCAGCCCAGGTTAGCCAGCAACTCGCCGGCGTCGCGGCGCACACCGCCATCCGCATGGACGGACAACCGCAGTTGGAAGATGCGCTTCCAGGCGCCGCCCTGGTAAACGATGAACTCCACCTCGCCGCCAGAGGCGGCCAGCCGCGCCAGAGGATCGCAGGTGTCGGGACGCATGACGCGCGTCACCTGCTTGGCCGCGCGCACGACGGCGTCAAACTCGCGCCGGGTGAAGATCGGGTTGAGGTCGAGCCAGTCGCGCGCCTTGGATGCCGACTTGGTCGCCCACAGCTCACTGATGAAGAAGGCATACTCGAACAGCCCGGTGGGAGATGGCTCGTAGGTTAGGTGGCGGTACAGATACTCAACTTCAAGCCGCCTCAGTTCACCGCTACCGCGCTTGCCGGCCAACCGGTCACGCTCCATGGCAGCCAGCTCGGGCGGGATCATCGATTCGCCTTCGGTCGCGGCCTCGCGCCGCGCATAGGGGAAGATCCATCCCGTCTCGACTCCCCCCACCGGAAGGTAGTCGAGCATGAAGCCGCGCGGTAGGTGAATCGCCGGGAACAGATGCAGGAGATGGTTAACGTCTTCGGGCCGGTGGTAGTGCATCCAGCTGGCGCGGAAGCGCTTCACGGCATCAAGGATCCGTTCGGCGTGGTAGCCTGGAATCCGTCCTTCGCGCATTCCCCCTCCCTTGGCACGACCTACCAGCAGGTCGCCTCAGCCATGCCTCTAGCCTGCCGGGCTAGCCTTGATAGCGCCGCATCGCGTCCGGCGTCAGGATCCTGTCTGGATGCGAACCTCAATCCAGCCGGAGTTGTCCTCCAAGCGCGAGTCGTTCATACCCAGGAACAACCGGGCGCCCTGCCCCACCACCGACTCCCAGTGATTCCCAACCAGGAACGGCTCACCATCGCCCAGACGTCCGATGAGCGCCGCGTGCGAGGCGCCTATCAATCGGTTGCAGTCGCAGCGCGGGTCGCCCCCTGAGCCAATGGCGTCGTAGGATCCGCCCGGCCACGGCGACCACATCCCGTCCACGTAGTCGATTTCGATCCGCTCGCCCAGGAGGACATCGATCCCTGTATCCGTCCAGGGTTGATCGGCTGCCACACGAACGGTCACCGTCTTCGGGTCATTGTCCAGCTGGTAGTCAATGATGCAGCCGGCGGTCGCAGCAAGGGACACGAGCGCAACAAGCGCAGGGACCAATGGACGCCGGGGGATTCGGGGGGTTGCCACAGTGTGTGTCAGGAGACAGCCATCGGGGTGCGGTTGGCGATTCTACACCCCGTCTCCCGGATGCCCACATCGGCGGCGCGCAGCCTTTGGGCTGCGGCTGCCCGCGTTTGAAAGAGGGCCGCCCGTTGCAGGATCACGGCGCGATCTCCTCGCCGGAATGAGTCATCTCATACCCGGCAAGCCCCGCGCTCCAGCGCCGGAACGCGCCGGTAGACAGGGTATCCATGAGAGGCTGCACCGCGGGCAGCTCGTCATCCGGGATGACCAGATCATAGCGTTCATGGAACAGCGGAAGGAAGCCTAGCTCCTGCCCACTGGCCGCTGCCTGCAAGCCGACAGCGGTATCTGCTTTCCTCAAGGCAATCGCCAGTGCGGACGCGGTGTGGGTGTTCACGTGGTAGTCGTAGCCACGGATGGCAGAGGTCGGGATCCCGAGCGATTCGAGCTGACGATCCAGCCACAGGCGGGTGCCGGAGCCTGGATTGCGGTTCACGAAGGTGATCTCCGGTCGGGTGAGATCGGCCAGGCCATGGATGCCCTTCGGATTGCCTTGCGGGAACATCAGCCCCTGGACACGATGTGCCAGCGTGACGACGTGGACCGCGCGATCGGGGAAGAGGCTGCGGACGAAGGACAGGTTGTACTCGCCTTGCTCATCGAGCAGGTGGCAGCCGGCGAAATCGCCGAGGCCGAGGCGCAGGTTGGCCAATCCGTTCAGGCTGCCAACCGGCAAGGTGAGGACGTCGAGGTGCGGGGCGAGGTCGGCCGCCAGCCGTTCCACCACCAAGTCATGACTGCCGCAGAAAACGACGGCCGGCCGGCCGGGGGTCTGGGGCAGGATCAAATCCTGAAGCAGGTAGCCGCCGGCGGACGCGCGGTAGTACCGCTCCT
>JAPLGR010000620.1 GCA_026390045.1 Chloroflexota bacterium
CACCGTCTTCGGACGGCGCGCCGGCACGGCAGCCGCTGAATCCGCCCTGCAGCATGAGCCGGGAGCAATGACGCTCGAGCACTTGCGCTCATGGAACAAGGAACGCGCACAGGCCGGACTGGCCGATGGGCGTCCGGCGCCGATCCTGTTGCCCGATTACGCGCGGCACATTCGGCCGGTGCGGAAGGAACCGCTGGTTCCCGTGGCCGAGAGCTGACTCAACTGCGTCGGCGGCGGGGTCGATTGACGAGCAGGCGTGACGTCGCCCAGCGTCCGTCGGCCAGGCAAAATGCGTCGCCGGCTTCGACCACCGCTTCCAGCGCTTGCTCGGCTTCAGGCCGGCTCCAGCCGAACACGGATCGAACCTGCTTCACATCGGCCGCCCCGACCGAGTCGAGATAGAGTGTTGCGAGGTGCTGCCGCGCAACGTCGCGCGGGATGTCGCGCGCCTGGCGGGCGATCGACGGAAACCAGCGGTCGAAGAGCTCGTAGATGAAGGCATAGCGCCAGGCGCCGGCTTCTGCGACCCCGACTGGGACTACCCACAGCCCGCGTTGCAGGTCATGCAACGCCTTGTCAAACCTGGGTTTCGACGCCTCGGAGGAGAGGTGTGTCAGCTGGCGCAAAGCCACCGTGTGTTGGGCGCCGTGGAGGCGCAGCGCTTCGGCGACGGCTCTCGCCTCGCGGCTCAGCCGCCCGGCGTCGTACGCAAGTTCGTAGTCATCCAGATCACCCAGGCGTTCGCTCAACGCGTAGAAGTAGGGCAGCACATCCAGGCTGACCATTGTCGACTTGCCGCGAATCAGCTTGGCATAGAACCACCGGCGCTGGCTGAGGGCCGAGTCTTTCCAGCCCCAGGTCACGTGCCCGGGATCATCGTGCTCACGCGGCACTCGCCGATCGCCCGCGGCGGCGGTCCACAGGCTGGGAAGGTCGATGCCCTCGATTGTCCAGAAGAAGACGAAGCCGCGCTCGTTGACGAAGGACAGTGCCTGGCGAGGAGTCCGGACGCGGAGGCCTCGGGAGATGCGGAATGTGACGGCGCGGTAGGCGCGCAGCCGGGCCTGGCTGATACGGGGCAGCGAAGACGGAAGGGTCACCAGAGAGATCCGGCCTGCGCGTCTCGATCCACCCATGCCTTTGTGCGGTGGATGCAGGGGCGCAGGTCGGGACATTATAATAAAGTGTGGGCCCGGGGGGGAGCTGATGAGCCGGACTACCCGATCTTCCACGTCCCCAAAGGACGCGTGCGAGGTGAAAACGCATGAGCTTGAGCCGACTGGCACTATCCATCGCTGAGTCTCCCACTCTGAAGCTCAATGAGGAGGCCCGCATCCTGCGAAGCCAGGGGCAGGATGTGATCAATCTGGGAATCGGGGAGCCGAAGAACCGCACCCCGATCCCCGCCATCCTGAGCGCCACCTCCAGGCTGAGCACCGGCGATGTCAAGTACACGCCGACTGACGGGCTGCCTACCCTGAAGAAAGCCATCATCGGCTACACCGAGGAGAACTACGGCCGGGTGGTGCGCCCTGAGAACGTGGTTGTCACCGCGGGCGCCAAGCAAGCGATCCACTCACTCCTGTTCACCCTGCTGGACCCGCACGACGAAGTCATCCTGATGGCTCCGTACTGGGTGAGCTACCCGGAGATGGTCCGCATGGTGGGCGGGGTTCCTGTGATCGTCATGCCCGAAGAGGGGACCTTCCTGCCGCGCCTGCAGGACATCAAGCGGGCAATCACCAGCCGCACGAAGGCCGTCATTCTGAACAGCCCGAACAATCCTTCCGGGATGATCTTCCCGGAGGAGTTCGTGGCTGGGCTGGTCGAACTCTGTGAGCGCAAGGACCTGTACCTGATCGCAGATGACATCTACCACAAGCTGGTGTTTGACGGCCAGCGGGCAGCGCCGGCGTATGGCTTCACACCGAAAGACATTGAGTCAAGCCGGATCATCGTGGTCAACGGGATCTCAAAGACCTATGGGATGACCGGTTTCCGAATCGGCTGGGCGGTTGGACCGCGAGCGGTGGTCAAGGTGATGACCAACGTCCTGGCGCAGACGACCTCCTGTGCCTCCGCCATCTCGCAGGTGGCGGCAGAGGGCGCGTTGACAGGCTCGCAGAGCTACGTGGAGAGCCTGCGCGTGACGATCCAGAACAACCGAGACGTCGTGATGCAGGAGCTGACTGGCGTCTCGTCCGTGTGTACGGCCCGACCACAGGGCGCCTTCTACTGCTTGCCGGATTTCCGCCACTACAACCAGGACTCGGCGGCCTTGGCCTCCTTCCTGCTCAAGAAGGCGCTCGTGGTCACCGTCCCTGGAAAAGACTTCGGAATGGAGGGACACTTGCGTCTCAGCTTCTCAGGCAGCGTCAAGGATCTGACGGAGGGCGTGGCGCGCATCAAATGGGCGCTCGACCCGAATTCGCCGAATGAGATCTACATCGGCGATCGGCAACTGGTCAGGGACTGGTTATGAGCAACCTGCTCGACATCCAGACGCCCGCGCAAGCTCATGCGACGGCGCGCAAGAGCGAATACGGGCTGGAGGCGCTGGGCCTGCCCGGTGCCGGCCGGATCTACTGGAATCTCCCCAACGAGGCACTGTACGAGGAGATCATCTTCCGCCGCGAAGCCACCATCACGCAGCAGGGCCCGATCGTCGTCAACACCGGTGAGCATCCGGCTCGGTCGGCCAACGACAAGTTCGTTGTCCGTGAGGCCACCTCGGAAGGCCACATCTGGTGGGGCCAGTACAACCGCCCGTTCAACGCCGACAAGTTCATGGAGCTCTTTGGCCGGATGCAGGGATTCCTGCAGGGGCGGGATGTGTTCGTGCAGGACTGCTATGCCGGGGCGGATCCCGAGTACCGCCTGCCAATCCGCATCGTGACCGAGACGGCCTGGCATAGTTTGTTCGCTCGCAACATGTTCCTGGTCCCTGCCTCCGACGATGAGCTGAGACTGCACGTCCCCGAGTTCACCGTGCTCTGCCTGCCATCCTTCCGGGCCATGCCGCAGATTGACACCACGCGCACGGAAACCTTCATCATCATCAACTTCAAGCAGCGGATGTGTGTAATTGGCAACACGGCCTATGGCGGCGAGATCAAGAAATCGATCTTCACGGTCCTGAACTACCTGCTGCCGCTGAAGGGCGTGTTGTCGATGCACTGCTCGGCCAATGTCGGGAACGCCGGCGACGTGGCGCTGTTCTTCGGCCTCTCGGGGACCGGGAAGACCACCCTCTCGGCGGATCCCCGTCGCAGCCTGATCGGCGACGACGAACACGGGTGGAGCGATGACGGCGTGTTCAATTTCGAAGCCGGCTGCTACGCCAAGGTCATTCGCCTCTCCGCCTCGGCCGAGCCACTGATCTACGCCTGCACGCGCAGGTTCGGCACCATCCTGGAGAACGTTGTCTTCGACCCTGTCACCCGCGCGATTGATCTCAATGACATGTCGATCACTGAGAACACCCGCGCCTCCTATCCGCTGGATTTCATCGACAACGCGTTGACGGCCAAGCGCGCCGGCCATCCGAAGAACATTATCCTGCTCACCTGCGACGCCTCGGGTGTGATGCCGCCGATTGCCCGCCTGACACCCGATCAGGCGTTGTACCAGTTCATGTCGGGGTATACGGCGAAGGTCGCCGGGACGGAGGTCGGGCTGGGCAAGGAGCCGGAGATCACGTTCAGCACTTGCTTCGGCGCGCCCTTCATGGTGCATCACCCGTCCTTCTACGCCGACCTGCTCAAGCGCAAGATACTGCGCCATGGAGCGGATTGCTGGCTTGTGAACACGGGGTGGGTGGGGGGACCCTACGGCGTGGGCAAGCGCATCAGCATTGGGCATACGCGCGCGCTGCTCAATGCAGCGCTCGGCGGGCAGCTCAAGGAAGCCGAGTACGTGGTTGACCCGGTGTTCGGGTTCCGCGTGCCGAAACACTGCGAGGGCGTACCTGACTCCGTGCTAGATTCCGCAAGCTCGTGGCCGAGCCGCGAAACCTACACACAGCGCTATCGCGACTTGGCGGCCCGATTCGTTGAGAACTTCAAGAAGTTCGAGGCCGACTCGCCGGAGGAAGTGGTCAAGGCCGGACCGCAGCTGGGCCAAGCCGGCTGAGCGGCCGGGGAGGAACCTATGCCATCGAACAAGGACGCCGAGCGCTTTCGCCGAATCCGCGATAAGCAGATCGCTGCGCGGGATCCGATGGTCAAAGTGCGAAAGCTGGACCGCTCTGTATCGCAGAAGCAGCGCCGCATGCGAGAGTCGTTTTCTGTCGTGCGGATGTGGACCGAAATCCCCAAGATGTGGCGCTACATGTTCGTCGGGGGCCTCGTGGGTCTTCTCGTCCTTGCTGTGCTGCCTCTCTTGGTCCCGGAACCGTGGGGTGTGATCGGCGGTGTGGGCGCGATCTGTTTCCTGGTCATATTGGGCATGAGCCTTGGCAGGTATGAGGACTCGCAGGACGAGATCAAGGACCTCCTGATGAAGCACTGATCCCGTCGGCAGGGGATGGCCGGAGGGGCGACGCCGCGGACATCAGAGTCCACCGCCTCTCGCAACTCGCGTAGCGTTCAAGCTCCCGCCTCGTGGCGGGAGCTGTGTTTCGACGCGACAAGCAGCGCGGCTCTAGTGAAGGACCCCGGCGACCAGGGACAACAGCACGCCGCCGGCGATGACACTCGCCAGCTGCCCGGCGGTGTTCGCGCCCATCGCGTGCATCAGGAGGAAGTTCTGGTGGTCCTCCTCGCGCGCCATCTTGGCTGCGAGTCGACCGGCCATCGGGAACGCGCTGATGCCGGCGGCGCCGATGAGCGGATTGATGCGGCCACGGCTCAGCGCGCACAACACCTTGCCGAACGTCAGGCCGGCAGCGGTGTCGAGAACAAACGCCGCCAGGCCAAGCGCCATGATCCCGAGCGTGTCCCACCGCAGGAACGCGGAGCCCTCCATCGTGGAACCGATGGTGAACCCGAGCAGCAGCGTCGTGATGTTCAGCAGCTCGTTCTGAGCGGCCTGCCTCAACCTGTCCACGACCCGGCTCTCGCGCAGCAGGTTCCCGAACATGAGCGAGCCGATCAGCGGGGCAGCCTTCGGCACCAACAGGCCAACGATCACGGTAACCAGGATAGGGAAGAGTACCAGCGCCAGACGGGAGACCGGGCGCGGCGCGTACTCCATACGGATGCGGCGCTCGCGGGGCGTCGTGAGCAGGCGCATCAGCGGCGGCTGGATGATCGGGATCAGGCTCATGTAGGAGTAGGCGGCGACGGCGATGGGCGCCAGCAGGCGCGGCGCAAGCTGCGAGGCGACGAAGATCGACGTCGGCCCGTCAATGGCGCCGATGACCCCGATGGAGGCGGCCTCGTTGAGTGGATAGCCGATCCATGCGGCGAGCAGCAGCGTGCCGAAGATCCCAAACTGCCCAGCAGCGCCGAGTAGCGCCATCCGCGGCTGCGCCAGCAGCGGCAAGAAGTCAATCATTGCGCCGATCCCGATGAAGATCAGGAGCGGGAAGAGCTCAGTCGTGATGCCGGCCTGATACAGGACAGCCGTCATCCCTCCCGGATCATTGAGCCCTGTGAGCGGGATGTTGGCCAGCAGGCAGCCGAAGCCGATCGGCAGCAGCAGGACCGGCTCGACCTCTTTGGCGATTGCCAGGAAGATGAGGACCCCGCCGATCAGCAACATCACGGCGTTGGCCCAGGTGAAGGCCGCTAAACCCTCGGTGAGCGCAGCCAAAACGGTCGTGAGATCCATGGTGAGCGTCGCTGTGCCCGCCGGGCTAGGCGGCGAACTCCATCATGACTTCCCGATGCTGGACGTGCTTGCCCGGGACAACGTGTACGGTCTCGATCACGCCGGTGCGCCCGGCGCAGATGGGATTGCGCATCTTCATCGCTTCGAGGACACACAGCTCCTGGCCGAGTGAGACCGAGGCGCCTGGCTGAACCGAGACGGAGACGATCACGCCTGGGATGGGCGCACGCACCTCGCGTTCGGTAGTGAGTGGCTGGGCCGCGTCGGAGGTTGTCCCGGGCTCCGGAAGGCGAGTGGCCTCCTCGGGCCACAGCTCGTACCGATGTCCGTCCACAATCGCGATGACCGGCTCGGCCTGCGGATCCTCAATGTCAACCACGTACGTGCGATCTTCGATTCGAACGCGGACTTTCATCGCACCGGACCTCGCTGTTGGAGTCGGCCTGCGCGCATGACGGCCTGCCAGGCGCTGACCAGGGCGGTGGGCGGGAGTGGGAACTCGCGCTGCATGCGACTGCGCAGCAAGGCCAGGGCGGCTGAGGCAGCTGCCATCCGGCGGCGTTCCTCCTCAAGGTCGTCGGTGCGCACCGGCTTGGGGCGTGGGGCCGTCATCCGGGCGAGCAGGGCGATCCCGGCCCAGAGCAGCAGGATGGCGGCAAACACCAGCAGGATGCCCACGGCCGCCAGTTGCAGAGCGATCAGGAACGCAGAAGTCACGAGAGCCTCATCAATGGATCGAGCAGCTTGGCGAATGCGCTCGGCTAGACCGGGATATTACCGTGCTTACGCGGCGGTGCGGGCGAGTACTTGTCGCGTAGCGCGGCCAGCGTGGCGATGACCTTCGGCCGGGTCTCCCGCGGCTCAATGATGTCGTCGACAAATCCGGCGGCAGCGGCGTGATACGGGTTGTTGAACTTGCGGCGGTATTCCTCTGCTAGGCGGATGCGCTCCGCCGATGGATCGGGGGCAGACTCGATCTGGCGGCGGAACAGAATGTTGGCCGCGCCCTCCGCTCCCAAGACGGCGATCTCGGCGCTCGGCCAGGCGTAGTTCACGTCGGTCCCCAGGTACTTGCTGCCCATGACGATGTAGGCGCCACCGTACGCCTTGCGAGTGATGACGCTGATCTTGGGGACGGTCGCCTCAGAGTAGGCGTAGAGCACCTTGGCCCCGTGGCGAATGATGCCGCCATGTTCCTGATCCACGCCGGGGAGGAATCCAGGGCTGTCGACGAAGGTCACCAGGGGGATGTTGAAGCAATCGCACATGCGGACAAAGCGGGTGATCTTGTCGGAGGAGTCGATGTCGAGCACGCCGGCCATCACGCTTGGCTCTTGGGCGACGATGCCCACGGCGTGCCCGCCCAGGCGGGCCAGGCCGACGATCACGTTGCGGGCCCACGCCGCCTGGATCTCGAGGAAGGTCCCGCGATCGACGATGTGCCCGATCACGGCGTGCATCGAGTACGGGGTGGCCGCGTCGAGTGGGACAATGGAGTTGAGCTCGGGGTCCATGCGCAGCGGATCGTCATCCGTCGGGCGAAACGGGGGATTCTCGACGTTATTGGAGGGAAGGTAGCCAAGCACGCGCCGGCACAACGCCAGCGCCTCGACCTCGCTGGCCACGGCCAGGTGCGCAATTCCGCTAACCGAGGCATGGACCGTTGTGCCCCCCAAGCTCTCCGGATCAACAATCTCGCCGGTCACGGCCTTGATGACCTCCGGGCCGGTGAGGAACATGTACGAGTGCTTGTTGACCATGACGATCAGGTCAGTGAGCGCCGGCGAGTAGGCAGCGCCTCCAGCGCACGGGCCGAGCATCAGGCTGATCTGGGGTATCACGCCGGAGTACTGGGCGTTCCGCCGAAAGATCTCAGCATAGCCACCGAGGCTGCGCACGCCGTCCTGGATTCGAGCGCCGCCGGAGTCGAGCAGGCCAATCACAGGCACACCATTGCGCAGGGCAAGGTCCATCACGTGGCAGATCCTGTGGCTCTGGGTCTCACTGAGGGTCCCGCCGTATACGGTGAAGTCTTGGGCGTAGACGTACACAGTGCGTCCGTCGATCTGGCCATAGCCGGTGACCACGCCGTCGCCCAGGAACTTCTGTGTGGACAGTCCGAGTTCGTCACCTTGCCCGGTGATGAACGGCTCCAGCTCGTGGAACGTGCCCGGATCGAGGAGCAGGTCCAGGCGCTCATACGGAGTCATCTTGCCCTTGGCATGCTGTTTGGCGATACGCTCGGCACCGCCGCCAAGGCGGGCCTCCTGCCGGAGGCTGCGCAGGTGCAGGATGCGTGGGTCTTCGCTCATGCGTCCTCAATGGCTGCGCATGGGTGCGGCGCAGCCCCACAAGCCTAGTCCCCAGGTTGGGAAGCGGTCAAGGGCGGGGTTACAGCGAATCGACGTGACCTTCAACCCCACGCCCGAAATGGCAGTGGCTGTGCCCCGGCACCCAGGGCATCAGACTAGCGGCAAGCCACTCTCAAATCCCATCATCCTTGTTTTGATGTCCGGCAGGCTAATTGCTCGTGGCATTATCTGGCCGGCGCGCGAAGGACGGAATGGTCGGGTGGACAGACCCTCGCAGAGACCCGGCGCTGGGTGGGATTGTCATCGGTTCGGATCGAAGTGTGGCGTGGCCGAAGGCGCGGAATCTGAGGCATGGGCGGCGCAGGATTGAGGGAGTAGCTCATACAAGGCCTCGGGCGGTAGCGACCTCCTACTGGCCAGCCCGTGTTCAGGTGGCTTTCCGAGCAGACCAGTTGCCAAGGGGCAGGCCGACCCTGACGCCGATCTTCCGGCCCGCGGACGACGCAGCAACGAAGTGGCGCTGCATGCCTGGGCCGGTTACAATCTGCGTTGAGAAATCACCCCCATAAGCAGGCAGCGTGAGTGGGCATCATGTCAAACGCACAAGCAACGAGCGCGGAAGCTCAGAGCATCTATGAAGACCGCGACTCACTGACCTTCAGGGACGGAGTGAAGACCAAGGGGCGGCTTCCTGTCGTCAGAGAAGTGCCCCTAACGATATTCCTCAATGGAAAGGAACTGGCGACACTGGTGTGCTCGCCGGATTCGTTCGAAACGCTGGCCATCGGCTACTTGGTGAGCGAAGGTGTTCTGCACAAGCGTGATGATCTGAAGGACGCAATTTGTCGACCAGAACAGGGAGCCGTATGGGTGGATACTGTCGATGGCGCCGCGCAGCCTGACGGCCTCTTGCGGAGGTACTTCGCCGGCTGCCGTGAGGGGCGGCCTTCGCCGCATCCCATCGACGATTGTCGGCAATTCCCACCGATCACGCACGGAGCGAGCTTCACGGCGGGCAACCTGCTGGAGTTGATTGCGCTGCTCGATCGAGAGGCACGAACCTACAGGCTTACGGGTGGAGTCCACGAGGTGGCTCTGGCCCACAAAGAAGGCTTCGTCGTCAGGTGTGAGGATATCGGCCGTCGCAATGCTCTCGACCGAGTACTGGGCTATACGTTTCTCAACGGCATCGATGCTACCGACAAGGCCGTCGTGTTGAGCGCCCGCATCGCATCAGACATGGTGGCCAGGGCCATGCGCATTGGCGTTCCGGTCATGGTGTCTCCAGCAGCGCCGACGTGTTTGGCGATCGACCTTGCCGAGCAGTTGGGGGTGACGATCGTTGGCTTCGCCCGAGGCAACAGCCTCAACGTCTACTCGCATCCGGAGAGGGTAGTGGAATAGGTGTTGGTCGGGGCACGAAGTGCGAAGCAAGGCATCGACAACGGTACGATCTTCTTCAGCCCATGAGCGGGAGCGGAGTGGCATGCCTGACCGGCAAGACGGGATGCAGACAGACACCATCTGCCAGTATTCCGTTGATCAGTACATTGACAAGCTGAAAGCGTTCCATGGGAACTTTGCCCCAGGTCTCCTGATCGGCGGATTCATGGTCGATGCCGCTGCACGAAGAATGGCGGAGCATGAGTTCGTTGATGCGATATGCGAATCCGACTCATGTCTCCTGGACGCCATCCAGATGCTCACCCCGTGCACCGTCGGCAACGGCTGGCTCAAGATCGTCAATACGGGCCGTTTTGCCCTTGCTTTGTACGAGAAGCGAAGCGGAGTTGGTGTCCGCGTCGGCATCGATGCATCCAAACTCGACCGGTACCCGGAGATCAAGAACTGGCTCATGCGCCTCAAGTCCAAACACGAGCAGGATGGTGCTGCGCTGCTGAGTGAGATCAAGGCAGCGGGGCCCGATATTCTCTCTGTGAGGCCCGTCCAGGTGTCGGCCGCTCTCCGCACCAAGAAGCCTGGAGACCCTATCGGAATATGCGAGTCGTGCGGCGAAGCGTTTCCCAACAATGGCAGTCGGTTGTGCCTTGCTTGCCAGGGGATGGACCTCTATGGCTAGCAGCCCCAATATGACCTTTGTGGAGGTGTCATGAAGACAGCGGCTCGAGATGGAGTAGACGACATGATCGGCAGATATCCGAAGAAGGAATCGGCTGTCCTGCCCATCATGCAGCGGATTCAGGAGGAGAACGGGAATCAGTTGAGCGCCGCCGGTCTGGAGGAGGCTGCCCAAGTGGTCGGCATGAGCGCGAGCCGCATCTATGGCATCGCGACCTACTACACGATGTTCAACACCAGGCCGGTGGGGAAGTACCACCTGCAAGTGGACACCTGCGTTCCCGGATTCCTCCACGGGGCAGACGCGATCGTGAAACATCTCAGCCAGACGCTCGGCATCTCCGTTGGCGAAACCACAGCCGATGGGATGTTCACCCTGTCCACCGTGCAAGACCTTGCCTCCTGCGCGACAGGCCCGGTCATCCAGGTCAATGATCGGTACTTCGAGAACATGACCCTCGCGAAGACCGACAAGCTCATTGATGCTCTGAGGAAGGGGAAAGAGCCCGAGAACGACCCCTCGATGACGGTGGTGTCCAAGTGCGGGATCCTGCTGAATGATCGGACGAAGGCAGACTGCCGCACGCTCGCCTTCTACAAGAAGAACGGCGGCTACCGTGCTCTGGCAAGAGCCAAGTCGATGAAGCCGGCGGAGGTCGTCAACGAAGTGAAAGAGGCGCAGATCAAGGGCCGAGGCGGCGCGGGATTCCCTGCCGGCACGAAGTGGACCTTCCTGCCCAAGAATGATCCTCGGCCCGTGTACCTCATCTGCAACGCTGATGAGGGCGAGCCAGGCACCTTCAAGGACCGGCAGATCATGGAATTCAACCCCCATCTGGTCCTGGAGGGGATTGCCATCGCCGCGTATGCGGTTGGCTCGAAGCAGGCCTTCATCTACATCC
>JAPLGR010000546.1 GCA_026390045.1 Chloroflexota bacterium
GCCTGCGGCCGCGCGGTTCAACTCTCCCCCCGCAACACTGCTCACCGAATGCTGCTCGGTCAGCTGTGCCGGAAGTCAGGCGAGCTTGATCGCGCCCTGGACGAACTCCTGCGCGCTCAATCCGGCGGCCGCAGCGACGGCAAGCTGTCCTTCGAAATCGGCCGGGTCTATGAAGAACGGCGCGAGTTCAAGCGCTCGCTGGATGCCTATCAGCGGGTCATCGATTTGGATCCGGCGCATGGCGAAGCCCACTATCGTGCCGGGCTGGTCCTCAAACAGATCAAGGCCTACCCGCAGGCAGGCAGGATGCTCAAGCGGGCGGTCGAACTCAATCCAAAGGATCCCGAGGCGCTGCACCAACTGGCCGCCGTACGTGCGCTAGAGCTGGTGCACGGTGGGATCGCACAACAGGTGGTGGCCCCATGATCGATCGTCCATCGCTGCTCAGCCTTCTTCGCAGTTCCGCACTGGCCGGCCGCTTTGACTTTGTCCGCGCGGCCGCGCTGGATTGGCTGGCCGTCTGGCCCGGCGACGCTGAGGTCCAGCATCTGCTGGCCCAGGCCGAGATCGAGCTCGGCCACGACGACCTCGCCGTCGACCGCTTGATCCACCTCGTGTCGGTCGACCCCGAGGACACCGCGGCGTACCTTACCCTGGCCGAGTGCCTGCGCCGCAAGGGGGACGCTGCGCAAGCTCGCATCCACGCGGCCTGCGGTCGCGCCCTGCGCGGTGTCGATCCCGATCGCAATGCAACCCCATCCTGGGCCGCAGCGCTCACCCGCGCATTCCGCGCCCAGGATGCGGGCGACACCGCAACCGCACTGCAGCAGGCAGCGCTGGCCCTCTCGGCCGATCCTGACAGCCCGCTCCCGACCCTCGCCGCGCTCAAGGCCCATCTGGCACTGGGCGACCACGCGGCCGCAGCGGCCCTGGCCGCTGCCTCCTTCAAGCGCTGGCCTGAGTGCGTGGCCTTGCGTCTTGTCCACGCATCTGCCCTTCTCGACGCAGGCCAGATGGCCGCGGCCGTCGACGCCCTGCATCGTGCATCGGTCGACGATCCTACCGGCGCGATTACCCGGCACTGGCTCGGCCCTGCCCATCCTTACAAGAACCTGTGGCCCGCCGATCTCCAGGCCCACCTGAGCCGGCCTGTGCCCGCAGATGTCGCCGCGGCCATGGGCAACAATCGTCTCGCCGCTGGGTCGCCTGCACAGACTCAGGTCGACCCAGTGCCCACCGCATCAGCCTCTTCGAAGGTTCCCCCCACCATCGAAGACGACGCCGACCTTCCAGCGCCGGAGCCGTGGGAAGCATTCCGCGGCCCGAACTCCGGTGATCCCGAGCCTTGTGCGGACACGCCTACACCGGCGGCCGAGATCGAGCGCGACATTGCGCGCATGGCCGTCCGAGTAAAGGGGCGCAAGACGGAACGCGATCGCGACCGGCGTGTCCCTTCCTACATCCTGCTCTCGAGTGAGACGCGGCTGCTGCAACAGTTCGGGCCGGCCGGATTCAAACAGATTGACGGTGCTGTCCAGGCTCTGTCGGACGCCGTGCGACGCCGCAAGGGCTGGACGGCTCATCGCGTGTACGTCGACGACCCGGGGAGCTTGAGCCCGTATGGTCTCACGCCCGCCGATCCAGGAAACGCATGGCAGATCAAGCTTCGGCTGGCCGATCTGGACGCGGCCCTGCGGCGAAAGGGCGAGATGATCGGCTCCGTCTTGATCGTCGGCGGGGACAGCATCATTCCCTTCCACCGGCTGCCCAACCCCACGGATGATGATGACGATGCCGTGCCGTCCGACAATCCGTACGCCACGACCGATGAGAACTACTTCGCCCCCGAGTGGCCCGTCGGCCGGATTCCGGTGGATGGAGATGCCGCCCTGCTGACGCGATTGCTTACCGCGGCCGCCAAGACGCACAGGACGGCCGTGCAGCCGACGCGTCCACTGGACAGCCTGCGCACCTGGTTTGCATTTCGCTTCGGACGACTGCTGACGCGGGAAGCGCGCGCTTTCGGATACAGCGCCAGCATCTGGCGACGCTCTTCGATGGCAGTCTATCGTTCGATCGGCGCACCTCGCTCCATGGTCACTTCACCACCCGTTGAAGCCGGTGCCCTTCCGTCGGCGGCCACGCGCGCTCCACACCTGTCGTACTTCAACCTGCACGGGCTCGAGGACTCGCCCGAATGGTTCGGCCAGCGAGATCCGATGCGCGAGCCCGAGGCAACCGAGTTCCCCGTCGCGCTGCGGCCGGGAGACGTCGTCAACGGTGGACGCGCCCCCAAGGTCGTCTATTCCGAGGCGTGCTACGGCGCCAACACGCTGGGCAAGACCTCGGAGACGGCCCTGTCCCTCAAGTTCCTCGATTCGGGCACCAACGTCGTGGTGGGCTCGACCAAGATCGCCTACGGTTCCGTCACGACACCCCTGATCGCGGCCGATCACCTCGGCAAGTGCTTCTGGGACAATCTGATGGCCGGGTTGCCCGCCGGAGAAGCCCTCAGGCGCGCGAAGCTCGATCTGGCAGCCGAGATGGTCAAGCGCCAGGGCTATCTCGATGGAGAGGACCAGAAGACGCTGATCTCCTTCGTCCTGTACGGCGACCCTCTGTACATGCTCACGCCGTCGCGCGTGCCTCTGACCGGCAAGGTGATCACGCGTCAGACCTCGCGGCCGAGCGAGTACAAGACGGCATGCGCACTGGGCGACTCCTGCCCGGACGGAAC
>JAPLGR010000171.1 GCA_026390045.1 Chloroflexota bacterium
GATGGTGAACAGCAGGGCGATCAGCGTCAGCGGGCTGATGCGCGGCACGAACTGCTTCTCGTACCACTCCTTGCCCTTGGCCCGAATCAGGATGAGGCGGGTGAAGAACCCGGCCAGGAACGGGATGCCCAGGTAGATGAACACGCTCTTGGCGATCTCGCCGATCGTCACATGGACCGCGCTGCCCTGCAGGCCGAGCCAGGATGGAAGCACGGTGATGAACACGTAGGCATACACGCTGTAGAAGAAGACCTGGAACAGGCTGTTGAACGCCACCAAGCCGGCGGCGTACTCCGTGTCGCCCTTAGCTAGCTCATTCCACACGATCACCATGGCGATGCAGCGCGCCAGCCCGATCATGATCAACCCGGCCATGTACTCGGGGTAGTTGCGCAGGAAGACGATCGCCAGCAGGAACATCAGGATCGGGCCGATGACCCAGTTCTGCAGCAGCGAGAAGCCTAGGATCTTCCAGTCGCGGAAAACGTCGCCCAGCTCCTCGTAGTGCACTTTGGCCAGCGGCGGATACATCATTAGGATCAGCCCGATGGCGATTGGGATGTTGGTTGTCCCGACGGAGACCGCCTGGCTGAATCCCTCCACAGCGCGCGGGAATAGGTAGCCCAGGCCGACACCGATCGCCATGGCCAGGAAGATCCACAGTGTCAGGAAGCGGTCGAGCGTCGACAGGCGGCGAGGGGCCGAATCGGTAGCGGCAGTCATCTCAGCTCTGCTCCAGCGCGGTCGCCACCCAGGTTGTGACTTCCGCCTCATTGGGGATCCGGCCGGCGCACACCACGATCTCATTGATCACCAGGCCCGGCGTCGCCAAGATCCGATACTTCTGGATGTCCTCGCGGGCCGTAACTTTGATGACTTCGGCTTTAACCCCGAGCTGGGCGACCGCCCGGCGGGTGACAGCCTCGACGTTCTTGCAGTTGTTACAGCCAGGGCCCAGGACTTTTATGGTGAGCATGATGGCTTCTCCTCTCTGCTATTTGAGTTCGATGGCGGCACCGCAGCATTCCGTCACGCATGTGCCACACTCGTTACATTTCTCGTAATCGAACACGATCCGCCCGCCCAGGGGAGCAGCCTCATCGGCAATGTAGAGAATCGCACCTTCCGGGCAGGCCGGAATGGCTTTGCAGATTTGTGCCTGCATAGGGCATTTCCGCTCGTCGAGCTGAGGTTTCACGTCGTCACCTCGATCTTGGGCTCGATGGCGATGTTGGACTTGACCGAATTGGCCACCAGGCTGTACTTCTGGGCGGCTTCGAGGGCGCGTCGCGTGCGTGCCTCGACCACTGACGGATCCTCCCCACCCGCGGCTACACGGATGATCGGCCGGAAACGCAGGTCGGTGAAAATCTCGGTGCGATCGAGCTCGATTAGCTTCTTGCCCTCCGCGCGGCACTCGTACGACTGGAGCTGAAGCTTGAAACGCTCGGCTGCCCAGATGAACATCATCATGATGCAGGTGTTGGCCGCGGCCACGAAAGCATCTTCCGGCGTCAGCACTCCGGGATGACCCTGTGCGTCAGGCGGCGCCGAGAACTTCATCTCCGGCCCATTGCCCATGACGATGTGACCCCAATGTTCGCCCGTCCACGATACCGTCGTGTGATAGGTTGCCGTCCGACTCATGCGGGTTCCTCTTGCTTTCCGCAATAGGCCGCATACTCCCGCAGAAGCGCTGCAGCGTAGTCAGCCTCTGCGCCGGCCGGGATCGGGTTGTAGACCTTCACTGTTGCCAGGATGTCCGCTGCTGCACCCGCCTCAGGCCGGCGGCCCGCCTCATGTAATTGCTGGAAGATGAGCGGCAACCCTGCCAGGGTGACCGGCTGGCCCCCAACGTCAACCGTCTGAACTGGGATCCCGGAACCGCAGCTGCAGGTCGCGCCAACGGCGGACTGCGCCTCGTCCGGTGCGGACGTTGCTTCTACGAAGGCGCCCGCCCGCCGATCCCAAGGTCGATCCAGAAGCTGATCGACCATGCCGGCGACACGCGTGGCGGTCGCGTCGACGGCTTGCCGGCCGGCCTCATTCAAACGGCGCAGCCCCTCGGGTTGGCCCAATCCAAGTTCGCCAACAATGTCGGTCACGACCACGGCGCCCGCCGGCTTGCCGGAGTACATCTCAGTGGCGCGCGCCGCACACCGCTTCTCGCAGCCGTCGATGGCTACCGTTGGGTAGAACCGGGCGAAGGCGCGATCTCCTTCGCCACCAGCCAGAAAGAGAGGCAGGCAGATGGTCACCGTGTCAGCGGGGCGAAGTTGCTCAAGGACCTTCAGCGCCGCCAGGCGTGTGACCGTCCCCTCGGCTAGCTCCTCGCCGGAGCAGGCGACGATGCCGACCTTCTTCTTCGGTAGCTCAGGCATCGGCTGTTCCTCCATCCTGCTCCCGCAGTTTGTCGACAGTGGCGGCGATCTCCTCGGCCATGGCATGCGCCAACCGCTGGCCGCCCTCGTTCAGTTCGGCGATCCCCTGCGGCTTGAACTGCTTGTAGCGGCGATAGACATCGAGAACGGCCACATCCTGCGCCACCTTGCCCCCGCTCTCCTTCACCATCTTGGTGGCACAGGCCAGCTTGCAGCCGTCGATGGTGATAGCTGGATTCTCAGACACGGCGGCACGCGCCGCCTCATCTCCCAGGACGAGGAGCGAAAGCGCCACGAGCTGCGAGTCGGCCGGGCGGAGATCCTGGGTGACTTCGTGGGCCGCCTCGCGGCTCACCGTGCCATAAGCCTTCCCGATCCCGCTGCACGGGACAATGACGACTCTACGATTGCCCTTCATGGCTTCTTCGCTTCCTCCTCAGCCTGACCCCGCATCAGCCTGAAGTACGCTTCGGCATCTAGGAGACGAAGGCGATCGGCCTGCCAATCCGTCGCCTCGATGTCTGCCAGCCAACCTGCCCCATAGGGATCCTGGTTGACGGCCTCTGGCGCCGTGCTCATGGCCGGGTTGGCTCGCGCGACCACACCGCCCACCGGCGAGGCCAGACTGACGTTGACCTTGATCGTCTCAATCACGGCGATCTCGTCACCAAATCCGAGGGAGGTCCCCGCAGGTTTCACCTCAGCGAACGCAACATCGCCGCTGCGCTGCTGCAGGAAGTCCGATAGGCCGACGCGGACCCGCGTGCCCTCAGGCTTGGCCCACACGCCCTCGCTCGTATAGTACCGGTCTCTGGCAACCTTGAAGATGAACTTGTCCATGGTGGCTTCGAGGTAGTCAGGCATGACGTACATCCTCCGACAAGCCGGCGGTCCTCTCCGGGGCGCAGTGCGGGCATGAACACGCCACACGCCTGGACGAGGGCGGCCTTGCCCGCACCTTGTCCTTCAGTTTCAGAGACTCCAGGAGAATGACAACCCGAGGATCTGCCAGCCGGTAGAACACATAGGTCCCGTCGCGGCGCTCGGCCACAAGGCCGGCCTTCCGCAGGACCATGATCTGCTGCGAGATATACGGCTGGCGGTAGCCGAGATGGGCCTCCAGATGGCAGACGCAGGATTCCCCCTGGCCAAGGATGCAGGCGATTTCGAGCCGGGCCCGGTGGGAGAGTGCCTTGAGAAGGGCGGTCGTTTCCTGCACAGTGTCCACAGTGCAACCTATTCAGAAACTTGAATGTATTGTACTCGCTTTGGGATGCCGCGTGAGGGGCGAATATCCTGGGCGCGGTGTGACATTCGCCAAGGCACGACACTGCGTGGGCGGAGCGAAGCACGCTGGCGAGGTGGCAACCTGCGCACGGGGTGCCCTATTGCACTGGTCCGTCCGTGTGGAGAGCGGCATCCGCCTCGGATCGGGAGCGTGTCTGTTCAGCCGGGCAAGCAATGGTGGACGAGGAAAAAGTGCAAGCGGCCTAATGACCTCTCAAGCGGGACAGGGGGCCATGTTCTCTGGGCCGTGGGAGGCTGGAGGGGAGGGTTGGCTTCCTCTCGGCGGGTTGCAGGTAGAGACAGCACGGATCACCGGCACTCAAGGGCTTCCCATTGCGTGCTGGCTTTCTTGACATTCCCGATGCAGATAGCGAGGTTGTCTTAGGGGGCGTCAAGATGCAGATGACCACACAATCCTCACGCCCACCGGCGTGCGCTGGAACGCCCGTACTTTCTCTGTTCAAGCACTGGCAGCATGGGCGCAGGCCCATCCGATGCAGCGAAACCGTCATAGACACATTCATCGTTTCCGACGCCTTCATGTAAGATGAATGTGTCATGGGAACAGCCCCTCCGCTGGAAGGAGCATCCAAGATGAGCGAACGGCCTTGGCTGAAGCGCTATGATCCCTTGTTGCCCCACTCCTTGGAGCCCTATCCAGACTGCACCTTGCTTGACGTTCTGGCAGACACTGTGCAGCAGCGTCCCGACCATCCCACCCTGATCTTCAAAGGCTTGCACGTCAGTGCCGCCCGGCTCGAGCAGCTTGCCAATGACTTCGCCGCTGCCTTGCTGGACCTGGGAGTGGCAAGGGGCGAGCGAGTGGCGGCACTGCTGCCCAATTCGCCTCAAGCGATCATCGCCCAGCTCGGCGCGTGGAAAGCCGGAGCAATCTTCTGCCCGATCAACTCTACCTACACCGAATGGGAGCTTGAATACACCCTCAAGGAATGCGAGGCCGAGACGGTGGTGGTGCTCAACCCGTTCTACGAAAGGGTCAAGGCCGTCCAACCGCGAACTGGGGTGCGGCGCGTGATCGCCGCTCACATCAAGGATTTCCTGCCGCCCGTCCTCGGACTGCTGTTCACCCTGGTGAAGGAGAAGAAGGAAGGCTACCGGATCGATCTGCGCGAAGGAGATCACATCTTTGCCGACCTGCTGCACCGTTTCGCTGGCTCCAAGCCTCCGCCGGTGTGGGTGAAACCGAGCGACCCGGCAATCCTGCTCTTCAGCGGCGGCACCACCGGCAAGCCGAAAGCCGTCCTGGCATCCCACCGCTCATTGTTGATCTCCGCCATGCAGCTGCATGCTTACGCCAAGACCGTGCTCAGCGATTGGGATGACAAGCTAACCCTGGTGATGCCGTTGTTCCATGTGTACGGCAACATGGCCATGAACACGTCGCTGGTGGCGCGCTGGCCGATGGTGATCGTACCCAACCCGCGTGATCTCGATGATCTGGTGGCCACCATTCGCAAAGAGCGGCCGGCGGTCCTGCACGGCGTGCCGACCCTCTTCAATGGCCTCCTCAACCATCCCGATGTCCTCTCCAGCAAGGTGGACTTCAAGTCGATGAAGGTCTGCTACTCAGCCGCTGCTCCCCTGTTGAGGGAGACCAAAGAGCGCTTTGAGAAGCTGACCAACGGCCGCCTGCTGGATGCCTATGCCATGACCGAGACCGTCCTCGCTGCAGTAGTCTGCCCGGTTCATGGCGAGAACAAGGACGGCTCCACCGGGCTGCCCCTGCCCGATGTAGACCTGCGAATCGTCGATCTGGATACTGGGTTGAGGAACCTGCTCCCTGGCGAGCCCGGAGAGATCGTCATCCGCGCTCCCCAGATCATGCAGGGCTATTGGAAGCGGCCCGAAGAGACTGCCCAGATAATCCGCGATGGCTGGGTATTCACCGGGGATATTGGCTACCTCGACCAGGACGGGTACCTGTTCCTGATCGATCGCAAGAAGGACTTGATCAAACCCAGCGGTTTCCAGGTCTGGCCCCGTGAAGTGGAAGAAGTGATTGCGATGCACCAGGCTGTGGAAGAAGTGTGTGTAGGGGGCGTGCCCGACGCGCAGCAGGGCGAAGCAGTCAAGGCCTGGATCGTCCTAAAGCCCGGGGAACAGTTGGAGATCGAAGCGCTGCGCGCCTTCTGTCGTGAGAAGCTGTCCGGTTACAAGGTCCCGCGTCACATTGAGTTCCGAACATCACTGCCCAAGACGATGGTGGGCAAGCACCTGCGCCGAGTCCTGGTGAGTGAGAGCGCCTCGCGCTCCACGGCAAGTGGAGCCGAAGTCCGATGAGGGAATCCGAGGAACACATAGTAGGCGGAGGGGCAATCACCGGCCGGCTCTCGATCTGACCCCGTGCCTTCGCAGGCCAAATGGAGAGTCGGCTTGTTGTTTCTCTCAAGGTGCACTGCCGAGGTTGCTTCAGGGCCGGCGGGTAGGTCCGCCGGCCCCTGCATGTTCTGGAGTGGGAACCCCTGCTACAGGTCGATCTCGGCCTTGATCAGGTTCTCTTCGCTCACCGGGACGAGGCGGAAGCCGAGCTCCCCGCAGATGTGCTTCATCGCCTCGTTATCAGGGGTGACCAGGGCTTCGATGCGGGCCAGCTTCTCCTGGCGGGCGATGTCCAACAGGCGGCGCAGCATTTCCTTGCCCAATCCCATGCCTTGAGCTAGGTCGCTGATCAGGATGCTGAAGCGGGCTTCGTTCAGGCCGTGCATCTTGCTCAGGCGGGCCGCGCCCAGGATCTTGCGGTCCTCCGGCTGGGCGGCGTCGATCTCGGCAACGAAGTTGATCTCACGGTCGTAGTCGCAGTGGCAGATGCGGGCCAGCCGTTCGTGGGCCACCCGAGCCTCGATTAGCATGGGCCGCAGGTAGCGCAGGTAGACCGTATGGTCCGATAGGGTCTCGTGGAACCTGACGATCATCGGCTCATCTTCGGGACGGATGGGGCGCATGACCATCGCGGTGCCGTCTTGGGTGGCCCACTTGCTGATGTACTGGGTGGGGTAGGGGCGGATGGCGAGGGGCTGCAGCTGGGACTCGTCCATGCCCGCCGGATGGACCACGACGCGAGCGTCTAGGGCCAGGAGCTGGTCGGGGGAGGCCAGCAGAGGGTTGATGTCCAGCTCCTTGATCCAGCGCTGCTCGGCGATGAGCTGGCTGAAGCGGACCATGGTGCTCTCGAGGGCGGGCAGGTCGACCGGCGGCCGGCCGCGCACGCCCTTGAGCGCCTGGAAGATCTTGGTGCGCTCCATCATACGGCGCGCCAGGACGGAGTTTAGAGGCGGCAGGCCGAGCGAACGGTCCTTGAAGACCTCGACCAGAGAGCCACCCAGCCCGAACAGCAGCACCGGGCCGAACTGCGGATCGAGACTGCTGCCCAGGATCAGCTCGTAGCCTTCGAGCTTGACCATGGGCTGGACCGTCACGCCCTGGAAGTGCTCCTCGCCGGCTTTCTCCCGCACCGAGGTCTGGATGGCGTTGAAGGCCGCGCGCACGGCGTCCTCGTCGCGCAGGTTCAACTGCACCCCGCCCACGTCGGTCTTGTGCGTGATCGTCACCGAGTACAGCTTCAGCACCACTGGAAAGCCGATCTTCC
>JAPLGR010000632.1 GCA_026390045.1 Chloroflexota bacterium
GAGGGGTGGTAAAGCCCGCCTCCAGCAAGTGGAAGGCGTCGGTGCTCAACACCGCGCGCACGTTGTGGCCATCGAGCAGGGTGATGCTCGTGAAGCCCTGCTTGGTGAGCTCGCGCTGGATGCCGAGCATGACCCGGCGCAGGATGCCCCGGCCCACTCCCAGCTCGGCCAGGATCCCGGGGCCCGCCCCGGGGAACCCGTAGGGAATGGCCGGCAGGACGACCAGCGTTTCGGCCTTGAGCTTCTGGCCGGCGTCCTCCAGGTCATACGGCCTGGTCCCCAGCGGGATGACCAGCGTGGCGTCACGCGGCAGCGCGGCGATCTCCGGATAGCTCAGATCGGCGTAGGCCACCGTCTTCATGGGCATCTCCCCTCTAATGGACTGGCCGACCTCGACGGTCGCAACTCGGGACCGGGCACACTACATGAGGTACCAATCGACGAACCGTTCCATCAGCATGTAGAAGTCGAGCTGGTTCTTGCGCAGCAGCAAGCCGTGCCCCTCATCGGGATAGGCCTTGTACTCAAAGGTCTTCTTCTCGCGCTTCAGCGCTTCGAGAAGCTCCTGCGACTGGAGCGGGTGAACGATCGGGTCGAGCAGCCCGTGCACGATCAGCAGCGGCGCCTCGATGTTGGCGACCCGCATCACGGGCGATCCCACCCGGTAGCCGTTTCGATCGGCGGTCGGGTGTCCCATCATCCGCTCGAGATCCTCGCGCGTCCCGCGTTCGCCCTGCGCCCAGGAGGTCAGGATGTTGCAGTCGCCGTACTTGGCGATGCCGCAGGCGAACTTGCTCGGGGGAGCCGTGGCCAGCGCGCACACGACGAGGTAGCTGCCGTAGCTGGCGCCGTAGATGGCCATGCGCTGGCCGTCAATGCCGCGGATCGCGGCCAGATAGTCCGCGCCGTCAAGGCAGTCCCTCGTGTCGGCGACGCCCCACACGCCGTGGTTGGCGCGCTCGAACTCCAGCCCGTACCCGGTGCTGCCGCGGAAGTTCGGGGCGAGCCACGTGTATCCCTTGGCCACCATGTACTGAGCCCAGATGTCCCACTCGAGCGTGTACTGCGACGTCGGCCCGCCGTGCGGGTAGAGGATCGCCGCGCCGTTCGGCTTGCGCGGCCGGTACAGGATCGACGGGATCTCCAATCCGTCGAAGCTGCGATAGCGGACCAGCTCGGGTGAGACCAGGTCGAGCGCCGCCAGGCTGGGGGGATTGCTGAAGGTCAACTGCGTGACCTGATGCGTTTCCACATCAATGCGATACAGATCGGCCGGCGTGCGAGGGTCCTCGTACTCGAAGGTGACACTCCGTCCGTCGGGCAACCACTGCGGGCGCTGATGCACGCCGCCGCCGGAGCGCAGGTAGTCGATGCGGCCCTGGGCGACCGACACGATGGCCAGATCGATGGCGCCCTCCCGGTTGACGGTGCACGCCATCCGCGACGAATCGGGTGACCAGGCGTGCTCGCTGACGTCGTGACCGAGATGCGTGATCTGGCGCTCGCCGCCGGTGGACAGGTCGAGCACGAACAGCTCGTGAAAGCCGGGGCGCTCGGAGGTGAACGCGATGAAGCGCCCGTCCGGCGACCAGTCAGGCTCCGTGTCCTCCCGCGCGGGCGTTCCGGTGAGAGGCCGCACCATGCCGGTCTCCAGATCCGCCAGCATGATGTCGGTGCGGTCCAGATCATCGAGGGGCTGGTGAAGGTAGGCGACGTAACGGCCGTCGGGCGAGGCCTGTGGGCTGTGATCATGGCCGGGGCCCTCGCTGACGGGGCGCGGCCAGGACCCGTCCCGATCGGTCAACACAATGCGCGTCCGGTCGTCCCGCTCCACCGTCACGAGCAACTGGTAGTTGTCGGGCATCCAACGGGGCGTGTCGGCCAGGGTCGTGAAGCTGGTGACCTTGCGCGGCAAGCCGCCATCCACCGGGACGATCCAGACGTGATCGCGATCGGTGAAGGCGAGGTAGCGGCCGTCGGCGGACCATTGGGGAGCGTCGTCGTACCAGTATGGGCGCACCTCGCGGTCCGGCGTGACCCGCGAGGGCCAGCCGCCCGCCGTGGGCATGACGTATAAATTGGACGAATCCCCGCGGTCCCACACGAAGGCCAGCCGATGTCCATCCGGCGACAGGCTGTGGCTGCGCGGGCGACCGACAGACGTGATGAGCGGAAGGCTCCAGCCAGGCGGAGCCTTGATGTCGGGGCGCGTCTGCGCCGGCCAGCCGCTGCGTTCGTACAGACCCTTGCTCTCCAGCTCACGCAGCATGGACCCACCTCCTGCACCACCCGCGTGGCCCGCAGGTGTTGCCATCGGGGCGCGCCGCAGTTCGTGGCAGGCAAGCCCCCCGCATCTTAGGGCTCCAGAGTGTAGGCAAAGTATTCATTGCAGCACGGGGTGCCCCAGCAGACATGCATCGTCCGCGCGGACAGGTCGATGACCAGAGATGCGATGGTCTGCTGGCGGTCCAGCGGTGTGTCGTCCGCCACGATGTGGTTGCAGATGGACTGAGGGAAGTTGACGTGGTCGGCCAGGATCGCCTGGATGGTGAGCCTGTCGGCCGTGCCGCGCTGGGCGGCCATCAGGCGCCGGGCGCGGTTCATGCGGACGCTCGAGTTGACCAGGTCGCCGCGTGCCTTCTCGATGGCCTGCATGCGGGGATGCAGGTAGTGGTTGGCGTGCGCTTCCATCCCGTCATCGGAATGCAGCATCTCGAACGTGCGCGCCGAGACCTCAACGTTGTAGATCTCGCCGCTCTCGTGGGCGATCAGGTGGTTGTAGCCGCCGTCGCGCCGCCGGTTGCACGCGGCCCAGATGGCCTCGCTCAGCGTGCGGGCGGCCAGGACGCCCCGCGAGACCAGAATCCTCGGCACACCTACCCGGGCATCCCCCGGGTAGACCGAATCGCAGCACTGCGCAATTCCGTAGGCGTTGAAGCCGATGTTGGGCAGCATCCCGCCGTAAGTGATCGCCAGATAGGCGGGCTCCTTCTCCGGCCGGGCATGGACTATGAAGACGTTGACGATGTCCTCCGGAATCCAGTCCTCGTTGTGGCCGATCAGGACCGAGCCGGTGGCCGTGACCTCGGGGCCCATGGCCAGGCTGGTGCAGCCCAGGTGGAGAGCATCGGACGTGATGGCCTCCATGCAGTTGAGAACCAGCACATCGTCGAACTTGACGCCAGCCCCTTCGGCGATGCCGCGCATCTCGTCTACATACTGGGGGGTGCTCTCCTCGGCGAAGGGCAGGTACTTGTGCGCATGCAGAATCGCCTCGTCCCAGTTGGCAATCCCTAGCTCCGCACGGGCCTCAACAAACAGGCGCTGATACATCTCGATCATCGAATGGACCTGCTGGGCCCGATCGCGCCCGAGCTGCAAGCCCATCTCGCCGTGTGACCCTGCCACGCGGACCAGCGGCAAGCGCCCGGCTGGCGGGCGCAGTGTGGGGTCAGTCGTCTGGGATGCGGAGGCACTCATACGTCACCTGTCTATGAGCCCGGCCGGGGGGCATGCCCCTCACGTGCGTCCCCGACCACAGCCTGGTATGCCATCCGGACCCACCGACGGATTCGTCTGCTAATGGCATGCGTGTGTCTCGTCAGATTGCCCGGCGCAAGGCGGTCTCTCAGGACTGCCCCGGCGCCCTCAATGAAGCGAAGGACTCGCTGCTTTCCAGGCGCCGAGTCGGCGCCCAGGACGATCGTGGCTGCCGCCTGCCATGGCGAAAGGCCGGCAGGCATGAACCCTTGCGGTGGCTTCCCCAACCGAAGCCGGGTCTCCTGAGGATCGGTAGCCGGCCTGCCGCTCACGTGCCAATCTGGCCATGACATGGCGTCCGGCCTCGGCGAGCGAGGCAGACATCAACCGGCAGGCTATGGCGGAAAGGCGGGATCCAGCCACGGTTGTCTCCAGGAAAGTCATCGGGGCGGGTGGGCCACCGTCCGCCCTGCCTGCCTCGGCCTACCGACGACAATCGCGGGTGGGCAGATTCTACACCGAACAGGCCTTGTCCCCGTCGCGCAAGGGTGATTCTGCCACCCGGGATGGGAAGGCTACCCCCAAGGCAGCACTTATGTGAAGACGGACTCCGGGGCAGAGCCTCATCAGAAGGGCACCAATGCTAGAATCGGGCACATGTTGGCTGGCGTCTACATCCACGTCCCATTCTGTCAAGTGCGGTGCTCGTACTGCGACTTCAACACGTATGCCGGGATTGGGGACATGATTCCGGCATACGCAGCTGCGGTATGCCGGGAAATCGAACTTGCGGCCCAGAGTGCTTCGCGGGCAGGTCTCGGGCCGGTGCAAGCGGATTCGGTCTACTTTGGCGGAGGCACGCCCTCGCTGCTCCCGGTCCGGCAGGTCGAGGCCATCGTCGAAACACTGCGCCGCAACCTGCTGGTCATCCCCACGGCCGAGATCACCATCGAGGCGAATCCCGGGACCGTCGACATCGATCGGCTCTCCGGGCTGCGTGCGCTGGGCGTCAACCGGCTGTCGTTCGGAGTGCAGTCGGCGCAGGCAGACGACTTGCGCCTGCTCGACCGGCTGCACTCGTTCGAGCAAGCGGTCCAGGCCGTGGCGTGGGCGCGGCAGGCCGGATTCGAGAACATCAACCTCGACCTGATCTACGGCATCATGGGTCAGTCTCTGACCAGTTGGCGGGACTCGCTGCGCCGCGCGCTTGAGCTGAACCCCGAGCACCTCTCGCTGTATGCGCTCACCGTCGAGAGCGAGACGCCGATGGACGCGAAAGTCCAGTCTGGCGAGCTGCCAATGCCGGATGCTGATCTGGCGGCCGACATGTACGAATGGGCCCGCGACGAACTCCAATCCGCAGGCTACCGGCACTACGAGATCTCCAACTGGGCGCGAGCCGATCCTCGAGATGAAGGCACGACGCCTGCCTTTGCCTGCCGCCACAACTTGGGAACCTGGAGACTGCAGCCGTACCTCGGCCTGGGGGCTGGCGCGCATGGTTTCGTGCCTGGCTGGCGGTACTCCAATGTGCGTCATCCGGCGGAGTACGTCAGCCGTATTCACTCGGGTGACGCCCGGCCGTTTCCCTTCTCGGCGGCCGTGGCCGAAAGCCGCGCGGTGGATGTGAACATCGAGCGCAGGGAGATGCTCCTGCTTGGGCTGCGCCTTGTGGAAGAAGGAGTCGAGGCAAGCGCGTTCACGCAGCGCTTCGGGGTCAGCCTCGAGGCGGTCTTCGGGGAGGATCTGGCCGAGCTGGAAGGGCAGGGGTTGCTCGAGCGGGCTGGCGAAAGCGTCCGCCTGACACGCAAGGGACACCTGCTGGGCAATCGGGTCTTCCTGCACTTTGTCTGAAGTTCCAGAGCGGCGTCGTTTGGCAAGCCCCTGTCATTGATTCACATAGGCCCTACGTCTATACTCGGGCCCAATTCATCATCCATCCGAGGTCATCATGGCACAAGGGAAGGTACCTGTTCGCATTCTCGCCGACACGACGGCCGGCCTGCCCCCGGAATTCCTGCAGGCTCACCCCATGGAGGTTGTTCCCCAGGTCATCCTTTTCGGTGAAGAGAGCCTGCTGGAGGAGGTCGAGATCAGCTATCCGGAGTTCGTCCGCCGGCTGAAGTCGTCCCCGGTGCTGCCCAAGACTGCCGCTCCGCCGCCGGGCGAGTACGTCAAGGCTTTCGGGCGCGAGCTGGAGCGGGCGAAATGCCTGATGGTCGTTGCCCCGTCGGTTGACGTCAGCGGTACGGTTCGTTCAGCGCTCACGGCGATGGAGGGGTCGTTCCCCAAGGCCGACATTCGGATGCTCGACACGCGCACGGTGGGGGGGAACCTGGCGACGATGGTGCAGCTGGCAGTCGGTTGGGCGGACCAGGGGATGGGGCCCGAGGACATCCTCGCTCGCCTGAAGGCGATGATCCCGCGCAGCCGAACCTACTTCCTGGTGGCGACGCTCGAGTACCTGCGGCGCGGCGGACGGATCGGAGGCGCCTCGGCACTGGTCGGGAGCGCGCTGCAGATCAAGCCGATCCTGCAGATCCTGGACGGCCACGTCGAGGTGCTGCAGAAGGTGCGCACCGAGAACCGGGCGATCGAGAGGCTGAAGGAACTGGTGGAGCGGGATTGCCCGCGCAGCGCAGAAGGCCACCTGTGCGTGATGCACGCCGCCGACCGCGAAGGTGCCGAAGCGCTCGCCTCGGACCTGTGCCGCCGCATGGGCCTGACCTCCGTCCCGATCTACACGCTCGGAGCGGCGATCACCACGCATGCCGGCCCGGGCACGCTGGGGGTGGGATTCTTCACGGCGGTCTAGCCGGCGCACTGTTGACGCGTCATTCGATGGCCGCTCGTGTGTGCGAGTGCAGCTTCAGAGCATCCGTGCGTACGAGCGGTGCCGTTTATAGAACTCGATCCCCAGGTCGCGCAGCTCGCGCTGCATTCGGTCGTTGGCCAGCCCGACCTGCACCAGGTCGGCATGCAGAAAGCCGCCCTCAACGACGCTGCGCTGCATCTCGCTGAACAGGATCGCCGTGCCCCCGAGGCCGCGGTAGTGCTCGACGATGGCCGCGCCGTTGATGTTGACCCAGCGCGTCCGTCGCATCTCAAGCAGCAGGTCGGCCCAGCCGAGCGGCCACAGCCGGCCGTGAGTGCGCTGCAGCGCGGCGGAGATGTCCGGATAGGCAAACAGGAAGCCAACCGGCTCATCGCCCTTCATCAACACCTTGATCAGCCGGGGGTTTGCGAACCATAGAAGCTGCTGGGCCATGGCCGCGGCATCCTCGTCGCTGAGAGGCGTGTTGTCGGTGGTGTCTGCAAGCGAGGCGTTGTAGAGGGATTGCAGGCGCGGGACGAAGGCCCGCAGGTCCCGGCGGGTGTGGAAGCGCGCCACGCGCAGGCCGCGCCGCTTCTGGATCAGTTCCGAGGCACGATGGATCGCGTCGGGGAACGGCGCGTGCGCGCTCAGGTAGCCGGACACGACTTCGTCCATCGGCTCGAAGCCGGCCGCTTCGACGAAGCGCGGGTAGTAGGGTGGGTTATAGGGAATGCCGAGCGCAGGGCGATGCTCAAAGCCAGCGACCAGGAATCCGGTCCCGTCCAGCGCACTGAAGCCCTTGGGGCCCTGGATCCGCGAGAGACCGCGAGCGCGCGCCCAGTCGAATGCCGCCTCAAACAGCGCGTGGGCGGCCTCGGGCTCGTCGAGGCACTCGAAGAGATAGAAGAACGCCGTCCGTTGGTTGTTGAACTCATTGAACGGGACGTTGTGTAGCACCGCAAGCCTGCCCACGGGGCGAGCGCCGTCATCCAGGGCCAGGAAGAATCCAGCATCAGATCGGCGATAGAACGGATGGTGTTGGCGGTCGAGCATGAGCCGAGCGTCGGACTCCAGGGGCGGGACCC
>JAPLGR010000151.1 GCA_026390045.1 Chloroflexota bacterium
TGATCGTCGATCCCGTAGTCGTTCCAGTCAATGACGAAGTACAGGTTGTCCAGCGCCAAGCCCCAGGCCGAGTTCATCGTCTCGTGCGCCGCGCCCGGCGTCAGCCCGGCTTCACCCTCGAACCCGAAGACCTTCACGCCCTCCGCGCCGGCGCGCTTCAGCGCCAGCGCCAGCCCAGCCGCCGCCGGACCGCCGTGCCCCGATGGCCCGGTGTTGAACTTCAGGAACAGCGTCTTGCCTTCCATCTCAGCGTGGCCCGACAGCCCGCCGCGATGACGGAACCGAAGCAGATCCTCCCACACCAGGGCGCGCTTCTCAGCGTTCGGCACCAGGTAGCGCTTGTCCTTCGTCTGCGCGTACTTCACCCGCAGCGCCTCGTTGAACACGGCCAGCGTGGTGTAGATCAAGGGGATCGTGTGCCCGCCCACCAGCACAAAGCGGTCGCCGAAGCGCTTCTCTGGATGTCGGATGTCCCAGCGCATCACGCCGCTCAGCAACGTCACCAGCAGCGCATGCACCTTCGAACGCGATCCTCCCGGGTGGCCGCTCTGCCGGTAGTTCAGCGTGACGTCCAGGAGCTGATCGACCAGATCCTTGGTCTTCTCCCAGTGGTCGAAGTCCCGGGTCAGTTGCGAGTACGTTTGCGCAATGCGCTCTTCCGCGGCGCGATCCATGCGTCACTCCTCAGGCTTGATGCCGGTCAGTACACCGGGGATGCTCAACTCACTCCGGGCCAGGCTCTAGGCCAGCGCCCAGGCTTCCTTCCAGACACGCTTGGTGCCAGCGATCACCAGTTCCGGCGTTTCCTTGTCGGATTGCGGCTTGATCTCGAAGCCCACCCAGGGCTTCTCCTTCTTGCCCTCGGCCAGGTAGCCAACCTTGAACAGCGCCCGGATGAATACGGCCAGCTCGTCGACATCATTGCAGCCGCCCGGCCAGCCGAAGCGTGGGTGCAAGTCGCCGTACCCGGGCTTGCCCTCCTCGCGCACGCCATTGCCGACGTGAATGTGCACCAAGTACGACTTCAGGAGCTTCAGCGCCTTCTCGGACTCCTCGTATAGCAGCGGCTGGTGGCTCAGGTCGTACATCAGCCCGAACTCCGGGTAATCCTTGCACACGGCTGCAGCGTACTCGGCCGAGAAATCGCTCGGCCCGATCAGCACCTTCTTGTCAATCGCGCGATCGAACGTCTCGCACGTCAGGCCGACGCCCTTTTCCTTGCCGTAGGCACACAGCTCCTTCGTCGACTGGATCAGCGCCTTGAGCGCCGCCGGCCGGTCCTTGTCGCCCGGATCCTTGCCCGAGAGGAAAGCCATGCGCTTGGCGCCGACCTCGGCCGCCTCGTCGATCCCTGCCTTGAGCGCCTGGACCGCCGCCTTGCGCTCGCCCTCGTCCAGGCTGTTGGGATTCAACTTGCCGCGCAACACCAGCGGCTGGCCGCCAAACCCGACCTTGATGTGAGATGCCTCAATCACGTTGCGCGTCGCCTGGCGTTCCGCCGGGTAGTTGATGTGCGTGATCTCGACCGCCCCGAAGAAGGAGTCCTCGGCGATCTTGCTCACCGTGGCCGCAATCGGGCCGTCGCCGCTAATCGTCGTCGGGTAGGCCATGAAGTGAACAATGCTCATCGTGCAGTAGTGGCTCCAATGCTTGTCCATGCCTCGCTCCTCGTTCTTCGTCTAGGCCAGCGGGGGAACGGGATACTCGGGCTTGCGACCCTCAATCACCGCCAGCACGTCCGTCACCACCATCGCCATGTGATACAACGCCTCGTCGGTGTGCGCCGCCATGTGAGGCGAGAGCACCACGTTGTCCATCTTCAGCAGCGGGCTGCCCTTCGGCAGCGGCTCCGGGTCGTACACGTCCAGCCCCGCCCCGGCGATCCACCCTTCTTGCAGCGCGTCCCACCAACTGGCCAGCGATAGGCGATCCACATGTGCGACCCCGGGCAGCCGATATCTGATCCCTATCTCGGCCTTGCTCGCC
>JAPLGR010000123.1 GCA_026390045.1 Chloroflexota bacterium
GCCTGCATGCGACAGGCGGAGACCTTCTACCGTCAGGTGGTCGAGGTGGGGCCAGTGCTATAATGCCGCCAGCCCGCCCGGGTGCAACGGGGGTTGCGAAGGTCTTCTTCCATACCATGAAGCAAGTCGTCCAAGAGATGCGTTCCGGGGAAACCCGCGTCATTGAGGTTCCGGTTCCAAGCCCGGGACCGGGGATGGCATTGGTGCGGACCACGGCCTCAGTGGTCTCAGCCGGAACGGAACGCATGCTGGTCGAGTTTGCCGCGCAAGGTTGGGTCGGTCGAGCTCGCTCGCGACCGGATCTCGTCCGCCAGACACTTGACAAGGTCCGACGCGAGGGCCTGCTTACGACGCTGGCCGCAGTCCAGAATCGCCTCGATCAGCCCCTCCCCCTGGGCTATTCCTCATCCGGAGTGATTGCGGCCGTCGGTGACGGGCTGCAAGGATTCCGCGTGGGAGACCGCGTGGCGTGCGCCGGAGGCGGGCACGCCGTCCACGCCGAGTACGCTGTTGTCCCTCAGAACCTGATGGCGCACGTGCCCGATGGTGTCGAGCTAGAGCAGGCGGCGTTCGCCACGCTGGGCGCGATTGCCCTGCATGGATTGCGGTTGGCCGAGCCGCAGGTCGGCGAGAACGTAGCTGTGATCGGGCTGGGATTGCTCGGGCTGCTGGCAGCAATGCAGGCTCGCGCGGCGGGCGCCAGGGTCTTCGGCATCGACCTCGATGCAGAGCGGGTTGAGCGGGCGCGACAGTCGGGATTCTCCTGCGCCCTTCGGGATGCTGCGCTTGACGGCGTAGCGGCCGCAACGCAGGGCGCCGGGTTTGATGTGATCCTGGTGTGCGCTGATACCCCATTGAGCGATCCTGTTGACCTTGCCGGGCAGCTGGCGAGGGACCGCGGGCGTGTGGTGGTCATCGGCAACGTCGGCCTCGACGTCCCGCGCCGGACGTACTACGAGAAGGAACTGAGCCTGCGCGTCTCGCGATCATATGGCCCCGGGCGATACGATCCGCTGTACGAGGAAGCCGGCATCGATTATCCAATCGGCTTCGTGCGCTGGACTGAGGGCCGGAATCTCCAAGCGTTCGTGGACCTGCTAGCCTCGAAACGGCTAGACCTGGAATCGCTGATCACCCACCGCTTCCCGATCGAACGTGCCACCGAAGCGTACGAAGTCATTTCCGGCCGCGCAGCAGCTCCATTCCTGGGCGTGGTCATCACCTATCCCACAGAGAGCGTTGTGCCGGCCGCGCGCCTGGAGCTGCGCTCGGGAGAAGTGAGCGCGGAGTCGAGCGTGCGGCTGGGCGTGCTCGGCGCGGGCAGTTTCGCCACCGGCGTCCTCCTGCCGGCGCTGAAGCGCATTCAGGGCATTGAGCCTGTGGGAATCGCCTCGGGCACAGGGTTGAGCGCGGCGACGGCCGGGCGGAAGATCGGATTCAGCTTGGTTGCCGGGAGCGAGATGGAGATCCTGGCTGACCCGTCCATCAACCGCGTCGCGATCCTGACGCGGCTCGCCGCCCACGGGCGTCAGAGAATGG
>JAPLGR010000452.1 GCA_026390045.1 Chloroflexota bacterium
ACTGCGCCGCCTTCCAGATGTTGATCCGCGCCACTTCGCCGTTGTGGACCGCGAAAGCGATGTTGTTTGCCTCCGAGTATGTCAGCACGCAGTCGTCATGGACTGCGTTCGGCCCGACGACCTCTCTGCCCGGCTGGTCCGGTGCAGCGTTGGCGGCGAGCCACTGGACCGCGTCCGGATAGCCATACCGGTACATGGGGCGCCTGTAGCTGTCGCCCAGCTTCACGTACCGGTGCGGTCGCCATGCGGTGTTCGGTCCGCCTGCGACGGCAATCGCCCGGACGAGGCCTTCAGCGTCCAACGCGACTCCTACGACCACGTCGCCCTTGCGGTAGAGCCACTGCGCCTCTCCCGGCTCCAGCTTGCTGCACACCGCGACGGCCCACATCGGCGGCTTGGGCGCCTCGGTATCGGCCTGAGCAAGCTGTGCATCCGGCTCGCCATAGACGTCACGGACGGTCTGCGAGGGGCTGCCGAGGCGAATGCCGGCCAACTGCACCTCCATTGCCGAGGCGCCGGCGGCGATCAGCACCATTGCGACCAGGGAGAGCACGATCCCGAGCAAACGGCGACCCGCGCGTCGTTGCATGTTCGCCATCCCCTTCCGCTCCGCACCCTACGAGTAATACTGTTCACTTTACTAGGGCGACGCGAATGGCGATCGGTTCGGACGGTCCGATGCGGTCTCGACGGAGCGGGTAGGTACTCATCTTCTTCTTGACCCCTCGCGGGCGTTGATGGCCGCGACTGGAGACGACTCGTTCTTGCAGGATTTCGTGGAGCAGGTGCTCATGCCAGGCGTTCAGGGTCCGAGGGGGGAAAGGCGCCGGCGCGCATGAGGTGTCGCCTTAGCACTCGGACCGAGTGGACGAAAGAGAGTCGGTCAGGGTCTTCGCCCGCTTTGAGCGCCGCTTCGTGCATGAGACCGCGGATCGCGAAGTGGGCGAGCAGGAAGCCGTAGAATTCCTGGCGCACGAGGTCGGGCGTCTTGCTCCGGAGGACGATGTGACCGCCTCGCAGATGGGTCTTGAACTCATCGAAGGCCGTTTCGATCTCCCAGCGCTCGTGGTACAGCGCGGCCAGCTCCTCCGCGGGGGCGCGTTGCGGATCGAGGAGGGTGGTGATCAGGCGATAGCACGGCTCGTCGTCCGCCTGGCCCTCGATCGTGTAGCAGATCACGCGCACCGTTCGCCAGTTCCGGGGGTCTTTCCGGTCCGCTTTCACGCGGTAGACGCGGCTCAGATAGGACCCATCGGGCAGCGACTGGAGGCGGGGCAGTTGGACGTCCTTCCGCATTCGCCAGACCAGCTCCGCCCCGGTGGCCTCCGCGCGCTCCCACAACGGGAAGCCGTAGAACAGGCGATCCGCCAAGCACAACATCCCCGGCTGGAGCCCGGCGACGACTTCATGGGCGAGCGTCACCTCGCCCGTGGCGTAGGGGCCCATGAGCGACCCGAACAGCACATGCGTGCCATTCTCCACCAGCGACACGAACCGCAGTTGCGGAAAGCCGGCGGGGCCGCGGTCGCTGTGGTGCCGCCCAAAGGCCGCGTCATTCGCCACCGTGTCCGCCACGTCCAGGGTGCTGCCGTCCAGCGTCACCAACTGCCACTCCCGGTACCACGCCCCGCGCGTGGTCGGTTGCGCCACCGGTACGACGATCTCGTCATGCAGCCGCTTCACGACCTCCCAACCCAAACGCGTGCGGGCCTGCGAGATGCCCGATTTGCCGGTCACCTTCACTGCATGCTCCGGCCCCAGCAACCACTGCAAACCCTCCAACAAGCACCGCAGCACCTCCCGGTACGACACCGGCATGAACAGCGCCAAGGCGATCACGTAGTACACCATTACGTGGGCCGGCAGCTCCCGCTGCCGACGACTCGACCGGCCCATCTCAGCCAACACCGCCTTCACCTTCGCCAACGGGATCGCCTGGCTGACCACGCCCAAGCTGATATAGTCGGTGATCCGCGCCCCATCCGTCAGTCGAGCAACCGTCCTGGCCATTCCCATCACCCTCCCTTTCAGGAGGGCAGTATAGCACACTCAACCTGGTAAGTGAACAGTATTGCTCGTAGGTCGGCGCTCCAGTCCTGACAGCCGCTCCGTTCCGAGGACCCCCATGCGCGCGATCCACGC
>JAPLGR010000093.1 GCA_026390045.1 Chloroflexota bacterium
AGGTTGAAGTGCATCACGTCGATGCCGAGGTCGCCGGGTCGGACGACGCCGAGCAGCGCGTTCATGTTGGCGCCGTCGCCGTACACCAGCCCGCCGCAGGCGTGGATCTGCTCAACCACTTCCTGCACGTGCTCCTCAAACAGCCCCAGCGTGTTCGGGTTGGTGAGCATCAGCCCGGCGACGGTGTCATCGCAGGCCGCACGCAGCGCCTTCAGGTCCACGTTGCCGCGTTCATCGGACGGCAGCTCAACCACTTCGAACCCACCCATGGCCGTGCTGGCCGGGTTCGTGCCATGGGCCGAGTTAGGGATCAGGATCTTGGTGCGCTTCGTGTCATTGTGCGAGCGGTGGTAGGCGCGGATGATCAGGATGCCGGTCAACTCGCCGTGTGCGCCGGCCGCCGGCTGCAGGCTGATGCCGGCAAAGCCGCTGATCTCCTTCAGCCATTCCTGCAGCGAGTACATCAGCGCCAGGTTGCCCTGCGCCGTCTCGGGATCCTGCAGCGGGTGCGAGAAGGCGAACCCCGGCAGCCGCGCGGCGTCCTCGTTCACCTTCGGGTTGTACTTCATCGTGCACGAGCCGAGCGGGTAGAAGCCGGTGTCGATGCTATGGTTCAGCTGCGACAGCCGGACGAAGTGGCGCACGACGTCGATCTCAGAGAGCTCGGGCAGCGGAAGATCCTGCCGAACGAGTCCCTTGGGAAGCGCCGCGGCGGGGACGTCGGACGCTGGCAGCGGGACGCCCGGACGCCCGGCGACGGACAGGTCGTAGATCAGCGGCTCAACCATGAGCCACCTCCTTCAGCCCGGCGACCAGGTCGTCGATCTGCTCCTTGGAGTTCATCTCGGTGACGGCGATCAGCATGTGATCCTTCAGCTCGGGATAGTCCTGCCCCAAGTCGTAGCCGCCGAGCACGTCGCACTCCTCGAGCAGGAGGTGGTTGATCTCAGCGACGGGGCGCGGGCAGCGCACGACGAACTCATGGAAGAACTCGCCCCGGTTCCACAGCGCGTAGTCCTTCAGGCCGCGGATCTGTTCGGCGGCATAGTGCGCCTTGTGGTAGCACAGCTCGGCCACCTGGCGCAGTCCCTGCTTGCCCATGACGGAGAGGTACACGGCGGACGCCAGCGCCATCAGGGCGACGTTGCTGCAGATGTTTGAGGTGGCCTTCTCGCGCTTGATGTGCTGCTCACGCGTGCTGAGCGTCAACACGTAGCCACGCTGGCCGCGGCTATCGACCGTCTCGCCCACCAGGCGGCCGGCCATCTTGCGCACGAACTCCTTCTTGACGGTGAAGATGCCGAGCGATGGCCCGCCGAACGACATCGGGATGCCGAGCGGCTGTCCTTCGCCGATGACGACGTCGGCATCGAACTCCGCCGGAGGTTTGAGCAGGCCGAGCGCCAGCGGATTGACGCACACACACAGCAGCGCGCCGACGGCGTGCGCCGCCTTGCCCAGCGCGGCGAAGTCCTCGATCCGGCCGAAGAAGTCGGGGTACTGCACGGCGACCAGCATCGTGTCGGCGTCCAGCATCCCGGCCAGCGCGGCGCTGTCGTTGCCTAGCGCATCATCACCGGTCAGCTTCAGCCCCATGCCCTGCATGTAGGTGCGGACCGTCTGGCGATAGTGCGGATGGATGCCCGGCGAGAGCACGACCTTGGTGCGCTTGCCGCGATGGTGGTTGTTGGCCAGGATGACGGCCTCAGCCAGCGCGGTTGCCCCATCATAGTGCGAGGCGTTGGACACATCCATTCCCGTCAGGTTGCAGATCAGCGACTGGTACTCGAAGATCGCCTGCAGCGTGCCCTGTGAGATCTCGGGCTGATAGGGCGTGTAGGCCGTGTAGAACTCGCCCCGCTGCAGGATGTGATCGACGACCGACGGGACAAAGTGATGGTAAGCGCCGGCGCCGAGGAAGCACGCCGTGTGGCGCGCGTCCAGGTTTGCTTCCGAGAGGGCCTGCAGTTCCTCCATCACCTCGAGTTCGGAGACCGCGTCCGGTAGGTCCAGATCGGGGAAGCGCACGGCGGCCGGGACGGCCTGATACAGGTCGTCCAGCGACTTGACGCCGACGGCCTTCAGCATCGCCCGCCGTTCGTCCTCAGTGTGCGGGATGTACGCCATTAGTGGCTCCGTTCATCGCAGTTCTTAGCGTAAGCTGCAGCGTCCATCAGCCCGGCGACCTCTGCCGGACTGGCGATCTCGATGCGGATCATCCATGCCTTGCCATACGGATCGCTGTTCACCAGCTCGGGCGTCCCGGGCAGCGCGTCGTTCACCGCCACGATCTTGCCCTTCACCGGCATGTAGATCTCCGAAGCGGCCTTGACCGATTCGACCGAGGCGAAGGCCTTGCCCTTGTCCAGCGTCTCGCCCACCGCCGCGGTCACCTCGACGAAGACGATGTCCGAGAGTTGGCTCTGGGCGTAGTCGCTCAAGCCGACGGTCCCGGTCTTGCCGTCGACGCGAATCCATTCATCGCTGGTCGTGTACTTGAGATCCTTCGGGAACTCCATCATGTCCTCCTGATAAAGGAAAGGGTATCGGCGCAAGTACAGAGAAGAAAAGGACGCACCCTCACGCTTGGGTGCGCCCTCTGTCGTCAGCCTGAGAGATTCGTCCCGTCCGGGACTTGCCCCATCGGCGCCTTGCGGCTTTCCAGAGGTTCAGCCAGACGGGTCCTTGGACCTGAGAGTTTCGCCCGGGACTGCACCGGCCCTCGGGCTTGCCCCTTCGGTGCCTGCCACCCCGTGGGCGGCAGGTCTCTTCCCAGTCTGTGCTTGCTCGTTCGGGCATTGTAAGGAGCGCGGGGACGGAAGTCAAGCCGCAGGACGTGACCGCCCAGGTCGTGCCGTGCCTTCCCGAAGCTTCGCTTGTGCTAGACTCCTCAGCCCTACCCCCTGGACAGCGAGGCAGCCACCCTATGCCCAAGGACGAAACGGTCCTGATCACCGGCGCCAACGGCGAGATCGGCCACGGCCTGATCGAGCACCTGCACACCGGACGCCGAGCGCGGATTATCGCCACGGACATCCAGCCCCTTGACAGCGATCTGAAGCCCATGTGCCAGACGTTCCTTCAGGGCGACATCACCGATCCGGACTTGATCGGGCAGCTCGGCCAGAGTCCCTTCACCACCATCTTCCATTTGGCCTCCATCCTGTCGACCAAGGGCGAACGCGATCCCGAGCTCGCCCACCACGTCAACGTCGATGGGACGCTCCACCTGCTTCAACTGGCGGCAGAGCAATCGCGCCGCGAGGGGCGACCGGTCAGGTTCATCTATCCATCCTCCATCGCGGTGTACGGCCTGCCGGATCTGGAGACCAAGGCGCGTCACGGCCGCGTCGTGCGCGAGGGCGAGTGGTGCTCCCCGGCCACGATGTACGGTGTCAATAAGCTGACCTGCGAACACCTGGGGCGCTACTACGCGCTGCACTACCGGAGCCTGGAGCCGGCGACCACACGCATCGACTTCCGCGCCCTGCGCTTCCCCGGGCTGATCAGCGCGTTGACCGTCCCCACCGGTGGAACAAGCGACTACGGCCCCGAGATGCTGCATCATGCCGCGCAGGGCAAGCCGTACGCGTGCTTCGTCCGGCCGGACAGCCAGCTGCCATTCATGGTCATGCCCGACGCCATCAAGGCGCTGCTGCTGCTCGAGGCGGCGCCACGCGAGAACCTGCACCAGCTGGTGTACAACGTCACCAGCTACAGCCCGACGGCAGCCGAGATCCTGCAGATGATCCTGCGCTCGTTCCCGTCCGCACAGCTGACCTTTGCGCCGGATGAGCGGCGTCAGGCCATCGTCGACAGCTGGCCGGCGGACATCGACGACAGCGCCGCGCGACGGGACTGGCTGTGGAAGGCCGAGTATGATTTCCGGCGCTCGTTCGAAGAGTACTTGACCCCCAGCGTCCACCAGCGGTACGCGTAGTCGAAGAACAGTTCCCCCTTTGGTAGGGGCAAAGCATGCTTCGCCCCTGCGATTCTCCGGAACCGGCTGCAACCTTCGCACCGCCTATCGTGTATTCCCAATGGGGTCGCGAATGCGTTCTTCGCACCCCGGGAGGGCTGCACATGTCAAAGGCGTGGCCGGCGGTGGTCGTGCTTCTTGTGGCGAGTCTTGCCTGCGGTTCGCCGACGCAGATCCCGGGGCCGATCCCCACGCCCCACATCACACCCCTCCCGGACGGACAGACCGCGTACGGCTTCTTCCCCTCCCCCCGGAGATCACATACGAGAGCGTCCTCAGTCACTACGCCGACATGGCCCGCCACGCCGACGTCGTCATGTTTCAGCAGAACATCCCGTGGACATCCTTCCCTCTTGAGGGCGAGGCCGAGCCTCAACCACTGATCGACATCCGCAACCAGGTGACGCTGGCCCACCAGAACGGTCTGGAGCCGTTGTTCGTCGTCGACCCGCTGAACGGGCTCAACCGCAGCGAGTTCATGGGGCTTCCGTTCGGATGGAAGGCAAGCTTCGCCAGCCCGCAGGTCCGCCAGGCCTATACGGACTTCGCCCTATGGATCCTCAACACCTTCCACCCTCGCTACCTTGGATTGGCGGCGGAGATCAACACCTACGCCGACGCCCATCCCGAGGACTTCCCCAACTTCTTGAGCCTGTATCGCGAGGTGTATGCGGCGATCAAGCAGGCATCCCTCAAGACGCGCGTGTTTGTGACCTTCCAGTGGGAGGATCTCAACAACCTGTTCCCCGGCGACAATGAGGGACGGACTGCGTGCGAGATCAACTGGGATGAAGTGGAAGCGTTCGAGCCGCAACTCGACGTGTGGGCCATCTCCTCCTACCCATTCGTGTACTTCGAGCGCGGCGCGGATATCCCGCCCGACTACTACATGCCGCTCCTCGGCCGGACCGAAAAGCCGCTGGCCGTGGCCGAAGGCGGATTCTCGTCGTCACCGGTCGCGTCGTTCTCAGGGTCAAGCCAGGATCAGGTCGACTATCTGAGTGCGCTCCACGCGCAGATCGGCTCGCGCCTCGACTTCTGGATCTACCTGCTGCTGACCGACTTCAACACCGAGTCGTATGCGGATGCCATGCGCAAGAGCGGTGTTGGATCGCCGGATGTCACAACGCTGGGCTATTTCGCCTTCGTGGGGCTGCAGGCAGTGGACGGAAGCGCCAAGCCGGCGCTGGAAGTGTGGGACGCGTTACGCGGCCAGCGCTACGCCCCATAGGACCTGGCCGCCGTCATACAAATGGGCCGGGCCCAGCCATACGGCAGGCTCGGCCCAATCGCGTTCGAGGCGTTCAGCGTATTCTGATCGAGGTGATGGAGACGTCGGCCATCAGGGCCGGGAAGACCATCGAGAAGATGGTGATCACGGTCCAGAAGCCCATGATGTCCAGCATCTCCAGCCGGCCAGCGTTTCTCCACCCCCAGAAGAACGGATAGAACGGAAAGAGGAAGCCCAGGACGGCATGCCCGGCCCCCTTGTCCTGTGCCAACTTAGAGAGGACATAGATGAAGCACGCCGCAGACAGCAGAGCAACGATCGCTTCCGGGATGGTGGTTCCAAGGCCAGACATGGGCACCTCCCCGGATGCTTCGTCCCGTCCCGACCCACCAAGCGCTGTGTCCGATCTCAGAGTAGCGGTCGGACGGATCAACGCCTGAAGTCAGGCTGACGCGTTGCCCCCGGTGCCCGACAACCTGCCCCAGCCGGCAGCAAGTCCGCAGGATCTCCCAATGTCATCCGCGCAGACGCAGACGGAAGGCGCTAAGGCACGTGCGGCCCCGCTGGGCCGCACGACGCATCTCCGTTAGTTGGGGGAGAGCTGCAGAGTAACTACACGTACCGGCGGGGAACGCGGTCGGTGATCCCGCACACCACCTCGTAAGAGAGCGTTCCCCAGATCGCCGCCACGTCTTCGGTGCGCAGTCGCTCCCTGCCCTGCGTCCCGATCAGCACGGCCTCGTCGCCCATCTTGGCCTCAGGGACCCCGTCGAGTTGCACGAGCAGCTGGTCCATGCACACGCGCCCGATGACCGGCACGCGCCGCCCGCCAACCAGAACGACGTTCCCATCAGTGCGCCGGTACCCGTCGCCGTATCCTACCGCCACAGCGCCGATGCGCTCCTCGCGCGTGGTTGTGTAGTAATGGCCGTAGCTGACGCCTCGCCCGGGCGGGACGACCTTCACCTGCGTCAGCACCGCCTTCCAGGTCAGTGCCGGCTTCAGGTCCGGCGGCAGCGGGCAACCAGGCGAGGGCGCGATCCCACACAGGGCAACGCCCAGCCGCACCAGGTCGAAGCGGGCGGTTGGATACAGGAGCGTCGCAGCGGAGTTGGCGGCATGCACCAGCCCGGGCCGCAGGCCGACGGCCGACAGGGCGGAAACGACCTCGCGAAAGGTTGCCTCCTGCGCAGCGGTCACACCGCACGACAGGTCATCGGCGCAGGCGAAGTGCGTGAACACAGCCTCCAGCTCGACGCCCTCGGCCTCGCGGATCCGGCGCGCCAATTCGACCGCGTCCTGCGGCTCAACGCCGAGGCGGGTCATCCCGGTGTCCACCTTCAGATGCAGCTTCGCCGTCTGGCCCAGGACGCGTGCCGCGCCGGCGATCTCCTCGACCTGAGCCATGCTCCAGACCGTCAGGGAGATCGAGCCTGCCACGAGTTCCTGCAGCAGCCCGTTCGGCGCCCATCCCAGGAGCAGGATCGGGCAATCGAGCCCGCGGCGGCGCAGATCGAGCGCCTCCTCAGGTCTCGCCACGCCGCACCAGGTCGCCCCGCCGCGCAGCGCGGCCATCGCCACCGGCATCGCGCCGTGGCCGTATCCGTCGGCCTTCAGCACAGCCATCAGCGGCACGGCCGCCAGGCGCACCAGGTGCCGGGTGTTCTCCGTGATGCAGGCGAGATCGACATCGGCCCATGTGGCCGCGCGGGGCGGTGGGACGATTCCCTGGGAGTTGGAGGTCATGCGGCGAAGGCGCCTCGGCGAATGAGCGGTGATTCTAACACGCGGACGGGCTATAATCGGCGAGTCATGCCCCCATCCGCGCTGTTCCTGCTGGCGGTCGTTCTGATCGCTGCCATCCTGCTGATCGCCACTCGAATCCGAGCCGACCTGGTCGCCCTGCTCACGCTGGTGGCGCTGGCGCTTTCCGGCGTCGTCTCGCCGGCACAAGCCTTTGCCGGATTCGGCAGCACGGCCGTCATCACCATCCTGGCGATCTTCATCATCTCCGAGGCGATGCATCAGACCGGCCTGACGCTGATGCTCGGGCAGCGGCTGCTTCGTTTCAGCGGCGGCGGGGAGAAGCGGGCCATCCTGTTCACCGCGCTGGCCGGGGCCCTGCTCTCGCTGTTCATGAACAACCTGGCCGCGGCCGGCGTCCTGCTGCCGGCAGTGATCAGCCTGTCCCGGCACACGCGCACTGCGCCGTCGCGCCTGCTGATGCCCCTGGCGTTCGGCACCATCCTCGGCGGAATGGCAACGCTTCTGACGACGGCCAACATTGTGGTCAGTGGAACGCTCCGCGAGTCCGGTCTCGAGCCCTTCAACCTTCTCTCCTTCCTTCCCATCGGCATCCCGATTATTGTGGCAGGGACGGCCTATCTGACGCTGGCCGGCCGGCGCCTTCTTCCCGAGCGTTACCCCGCCGGGCAGAGCGCGCGGGCGGTCCGCCTGCGCGCTGAGCTGGAGGCGCTGTACGGCATCGAGCGCACGTTGTGCGAGGTGCGCGTCCAGCCGGGTTCCGCCCTGGCGGGGATGTCCCTGCGGCAGGGGGAGTGGGCGGCGCGCCTCGGCTTGACGGTCGTCGGCCTGGCGCGCGATGGGCACATGATGGTCTCGCCATCTCCGGATGAGATCATCCAGGAAGGTGACGTTGTGCTCGCGCAGGGGATGCCTCAGGAGAACGTACTGACGGATTACGGCCTCCGGCTGCAGGCCCAGCCCGAGATGGCGCACCACATCGCCAATGGAGTGGCTGTGCTCGGCGAGATCGTCCTCTCCCCACGCACCAGCACGGCGGGGAAGACACTGCGCGAGCTGCACTTTCGCGAGACGTACGGGTTGAATGTGCTCGCACTGTGGCGGCGAAACAAGCCGGTGGTTGAAGGGATCTCCGAGATGCCGCTGGAGCCCGGTGACGCGCTGCTGGTGCAGGGATCCGCGGCGCGGTTCAGCCTCCTCCGCGATCAGCGCGACTTCCTCCTGCTGGAGGAAGACCCGGACGCGATTCTCCGGCCGCGCAAGGCGCGCTTGGCAGCGGTCATCACGCTTGTCACGCTGGTCATGGCAGCGATGGGCTGGCTGCCTGTCTCCGTGGCGACGCTCGCCGGCGCGGCGCTCCTGATGCTCACCCGCTGCGTCTCGATGGACGACGGCTACCGCGCGATCGAATGGAAGGCGATCTTCCTAATTGCCGGCATGTGGCCTCTGGGCACCGCCCTGGTCAGCACCGGTCTGGCCGATATCGCCGCCGATGCCTTGCTGAGGGTCACCCACGGCATGCCGGCGCTTGCGCTGGCAGCGATCCTGCTGCTCACCGCCGGCCTTCTCAGCCAGGTGATCGGCGGCCAGGTGGCCGTGCCGATCCTGCTTGCGCCGGTCGCCGTGGCCATCGGCCACGGGACGGGAGCAGACCCGCGCGGGCTGGCGATGGCGGTCGCCCTCGGCTCGTCACTCGGGTTCCTCACGCCCGTCGGCCACCCAGTGAACACGCTGGTGATGGGCCCGGGCGGGTATACGTCGCGCGATTTCCTGCGCGTCGGCGGCCTGCTCCTCGTGATCCTGGTGCCGATCATCCTGGCCGGGCTGCACCTGTTCTGGAAGCTGTGATCCATGGCGCACTTCACGTTTGAACTGGCGGCGCGCTGCGGCCGCGGGCGCGCCGGGGTCTTCCACACCCCACACGGCGATCTACACACGCCGGTCTTCGCCCCGGTGGGCACGCAGGCCAGCGTCAAGGCCGTGACGCCCGACCAGCTCCTCTCGCTCGGCGCGACGCTCGTCCTGGCCAATGCCTATCACCTGTACCTGCGCCCGGGGGCGAGGGCGGTCACCGAGCGCGGCGGCCTGCATGCCTTCATGGCCTGGGAAAGTCCGCTGCTCACGGACTCTGGCGGCTTCCAGGTGTTCTCGCTGGCTGACCGAAGCAAGGTCGACGACGACGGCGTGACCTTTCACTCACACCTTGACGGTTCGACCCATCGCTTCACGCCCGAGTCGGTGATCGCTCTGGAGGAGGACCTCGGCGCGGATATCATCATGGTGCTCGACGAGTGCGCCGAGCCGCACGACCGGGCCTACAACGAGCAGGCGCTCCGCCGCACGCACGCGTGGGCAGAGCGCTGCCTGCGCGCGAAGCGGCGCGACGACCAAGCTCTGTTCGGGATTGTGCAGGGCGGCATCTTCGCTGATTTGAGAGCGCAGTCCGCGGAGCACATCGCCTCACTCGGGTTCCCTGGCATCGCCATTGGCGGGCTGTCCGTCGGCGAGTCGAAGGCCGACATGCTGGCGATGCTTGAGACGATCGATCCGATCCTGCCGGAAGACCGGCCGCGTTACCTGATGGGCGTCGGCTCACCGGAGGACCTGGTGGAGGGCGTGGTACGCGGCGTTGACCTGTTCGACTGCGTGCTGCCAACGCGCATGGCCCGCAACCACGCTGCGCTGACGCGACTGGGTCGACTCAACTTGCACAACGCAGCGTACGCCGGTGACGAACGCCCGATCGATGGAGGATGCGACTGCTACACGTGCAGCACCTTCACTCGCGCCTATCTGCGACACCTGATCGTCGCCGGCGAGATGCTTTCGGCAACGCTGCTGTCCATCCACAACCTTCGAACGCTGGTCTCGCTCGCCGCCGATCTGCGCGCGGCGGTCATTGCCGGATCGCTGGACGCCTTTGCCGCCGAGTTCCGCGCCGGATACCACAAACATCTGGTTGAGGAGGAGTAGCCGTTGTCCCTGCTGCAAGCGTTCGTCCTCGGGATCGTCCAGGGCCTCACTGAATACCTCCCGGTGTCTTCGTCGGCCCATCTGGTGCTCGTGCCGTGGGCGCTCGGCTGGGAGTTCGAGCCCAACGCCGCGTTCGCCTTCGACGTGCTGGTGCAGTTGGGCACACTTGTAGCCGTCATCGTTTACTTCTGGAAGGATCTGATGCAGATGCTCCGCGCCGTGTTCCAGGCTCTACGCGAGCGGCGGGTCACGCAGGATCCCTACATCCGCCTGGCCGCCTGGATCGTGCTGGGGACAATCCCGGCAGTGATCGCAGGCGTGGCCCTGAAGGACGCCGTCGAATCGGCCTTCGCAAGTCCCGTGGCGACATCCGCCTTCCTGCTGGTGACCGCCGTCCTGCTGTTCATCGCCGAGCGGATCGGGAAGCGCGTCAGGCCGCTCGAGTCCCTCACATGGAAGGACGCCGTCTGGATCGGCCTGGCGCAGGCGGTGTCGATCTTCCCGGGCATCTCTCGCTCGGGCGCGACGATTTCGGCCGGGGTGATGCGCGATCTCGAGCGTCCGGCCGCAGCGCGCTTCTCGTTCCTGCTCTCGATCCCCGTCATGATCGGCGCCGGGGCTCTCGCCCTAGCCGATCTCGCCAGGCTGCCCTCGGCCGCATCGTTCGCTCCTGCCTTGGTGATTGGCTTCGTCTCGGCGGCCATCGTCGGCTACGCTTCGATCCACTGGATGCTCGGCTTCGTCACCCGGCATTCGCTGGCCGTCTTCAGCGCATACTGCGCGATCATCGGGCTGCTCGGGCTGGGGCTCGGGCTGATCCGAGGCGGGTGATGTTCGTGATGAAACTGGACACCATGCCGCCAAGTGCCGCACGCCTCCTGCGCACATTGGCGGCTATCTCGCTGGCAGCCGGTGCCGCGCTCGGCGCGTGCGCGCCCGCACCCACTCCGTCGCCCACCCCCGGCCCCGTTCCGCGGGTCGCTGTGACCCTCCCCTTTGCACCTCTCGCCCTCGGATGGGCGCAGTCGTACGTTGAGCAGGCAGGCCCTCTGCCGTTCGACCTGGAGGTTGTGCATGCCTCTGCAGCAATGGAGGGCCTGAAGCAGGGCGACTACGAGGTCGCTATCGGCGCCCTCGAGCCCGAGGAGGGCTGGTTCGCGACGCCGCTGGCCAGCGATCCGATCGCGGTGGTGACGGGAGGCGATGCAGGGTTGCGGGAGGTCACGTCGGCGGCGCTGGTTGAGATCTTCTCTGGCCGCGTCACCGACTGGTCTACGCTCGGCGGCAGCACCCGGCCTGTTCAGCCCGTGGTGCCGCTACCCGATGACGACTTGCGGGCCGTTCTCGACGATCAACTGATGCGCGGGAGGCCTTTCGCCTCCGGCTCACGCCTGATCGCCGATCCCGAGCAGGCACTGGCATTGCTCAATGAAAATCCCGGCGCAATTGCCCTGATCCCGCTGAGCGCCCTGCCTGAGGACGCAACGCCACTCCGCCTCGACGGCGTGCTCCCCTCACAAGGTGGTTCAACGCAGGATGGATACGGCCTGGTTGCGACCATCCTCGCCATCGCACCTGACGAGCCGGACGGGCCGGTGCGCGACTGGCTGGCATGGGTGCAGGCGACGCAAGGGAAGACGGCGGGCAACTAGCGGCTAGCCGCCAGCTGCTCCGAGCCAGCTTCTCATTCCACCAGGAACGGATTCGTCCTGCGCTCCCGCCCGATCGTGGTCGAGGGGCCGTGCCCCGGATGGACCTGGATCTCATCCGGAAGATTGAAGACGCGCTCGCGGATTGAGGTCAGCAGCGTCTCCCAATCTCCGCCCGGAAGGTCCGTGCGTCCGACGCCGCCTGCAAACAGCAGGTCACCGCTGAACAGGCACGCTTGCGCCGCGCAGTAGAACATGACATGGCCGGGCGAGTGTCCCGGTGAGTGGCGCACTTCAAACGCGTGCGCCCCGAGGATGAGCTGCATGCCGTCCTCGAGCTCGAACGTCGGTGCCGGACCCGGATCAAAGGTTGGAAGCCCGAACCACGCCGTCCCGCCGCTCTGCTGCCACAGCGGCCGGTCGAGGGGATGCAGCGCGATTCGCGGCGCAGGGTCGAGCTTCTGCACAACGCCGCCCACGCCGGCGAAGTGATCGAAGTGCGCGTGAGTCAGCCAGATATCCGTGATGCGCCATTCCCGGCGCTCCGCCTCACGGACAATCGCCGCGCCGTCCCACGCCGGATCGATCACAGCCGCCACGCGAGATTCTGTGTCCGCCACCAGGTAGGTGTTGGTCTGGACGGGTCCCAGCAGCATCGGCACGATCGAAAGCGGGGCAGTGTCCATGAGGTCTCCTCAACGACTCCGCGAGAGGGCGGAGGCGATCCCCAGGAGCGATCCGGCCAGGCCCAGGATCGCGGCGGCCAGCCTGGCAACCGGCGCGGAAAGGCCGGCCACCGTACGCACAGGCAGCGCGATGTCCCGGGCGAGCATCAGTCGTTCCGCCTCGGTCACACCCTCAAGCGAATGCCGCCGCAGGCGAACTAGCAATGTGGCGGCGGTCTCCGGCGCACTGGTTGCCACGATCGTCCACTCAAAACCCGTCCCGGGGCGCAGGGCCTGCCCAGACTCGCCCGGCGGCGTGACATCGGCATCGAGCGAGATGACCTCGGCAGCAAGCGAGTAGATCGCCGGCACTGTGCTCTCGGACGAGACATTCACAGCCAGTCCAAGGCTCTCCTCTCGGCCTTTGAGCACCGAACGCGGCAAGTCGATCGACAGCGTCAGGCTCGGCACGGACGAGACGTCGGGCGCGCCGGCAGACGATCCAAGGTCGACCCAAGCAGACTGCAACTGATCGCCGGACAGGGACACGCCGATGCGGGAGCGCGACGAAGGCCAGGCGAGGACAATTGCCATCAGGGCTGCCAGCCCGAGGCAGGCCATCCCCGCCCATCTCATGACGACTGCCCTGCGCCGCATGCGCGCAGTATACCGCGCCGCTTTACCGTCTCCTACGACGATGCTAGACTGATGACCATCCCAACGGTGGAGGTGTGCATGCCCACCTACCCGGCAGAGCCTTTCCGCATCAAGGTCGTCGAGCCCATCCGCAGCCTCAATCGCGGCCAGCGCGTGTCGGCCCTGCAGGCCGCCGGCTACAACATCTTCGGCCTGCGCTCGGACGAGGTCTACATCGACCTGCTGACCGACTCTGGTACGGGCGCCATGAGTGATCGGCAGTGGGCAGCGATGATGCTGGGCGATGAGTCGTATGCCGGGGCACGCTCGTTCTACCGGCTGAAGGAGGCCGTCGACGCGATCTTCGGCTTCCGGCACTTCGTGCCCGCCCATCAGGGCCGCGCCGCCGAGAACATCCTGGCCAAGGTGCTGCTCAAGCCCGGCCAGTTCGTCCCGTCCAACACACACTTCGACACCACCGAGGGCAACATCCTCGATCGCGGCGGCCGGCCGGTGAACCTGACGATCCCGGAGGCAGCCGATGCCTCCAACCTTCATCCCTTCAAGGGCAACATGGATCTTGCCGGACTGGAGGCCTTCATCGACCGCGTCGGCGCCGAGAATATCCCGCTGGGCATGATGACCGTCACCAACAACAGCGTGGGCGGGCAGCCTGTCTCGCTCGAGAACCTGCGCCAGGCCAGCGCCATCTACAAACGCCACCGGATCCCCTTCTTCATCGACGCGTGCCGCTACGCCGAGAACGCGTACTTCATCAAGCAGCGCGAGCCCGAATGCGCCCAGCTGTCGGTGCGCGAGATTGCCCGCCAGATGTTCGCCTTGGCCGATGGAGCGACGATGTCGGCCAAGAAGAACGGCATCGTCAACATGGGTGGGTTCCTGGCCATGAACGACGACGAGCTGTTCCAGCGCGCCTGCAACGAGTTGATCCTGCGCGAGGGATTCCCCACCTACGGCGGCCTCGCCGGCCGCGACCTCGACGCGATGGCTGTTGGCTTGTGGGAGGCGCTGGACGAAGAGTACCTGGCGTACCAGGTGGGCCAGGTGGGGTACCTGGCGCAGCGGTTGCTGGAAATGGGCTTCCCGGTGATCCAGCCGCCAGGAGGCCACGCCGTCTACATCGATGCCGGCGCCTTCCTGCCTCACATCGCGCGGGACGAGTTCCCCGGGTTGGCGCTGGCGATCGAACTGTATCTGGAGGGCGGCGTGCGCGCGGTGGAGATTGGGTCCCTTGCCTTCGCGCGCAAGGACGAGGAAAGCGGCGAGATGGTCCATCCATTGATGGAGCTGGTCCGGCTCGCCATCCCGCGGCGGACGTACACGCAGGCGCACATGGACTACGTGGCGGAGACGGCGGGCCGCATCGCCGCGCGCCGCAAGGAGATCCACGGCTACCGCATCACATACGAGCCGCGCCTGATGAGGCATTTCACCGCGCGGTTCGAGCCGCTCTAGGTTCCTTCGTCGAGGACCACCATGCGTTGGCCGGCAGGGCGGAGCCGTCGGTCACCGCCTCCGCCCCCGATTCGGACGCACGTCGATCTCATGCAATTGAGTAGGGAGAGCGGGTCGCCCGCTCCCCCTCTCACACCACCGGACATGCGGGTCCGCATCCGGCGGTTCGGTGAACGTCAGGGCACCCAACGAACCTTAGCCCTCGAGCCCTTGTTGGCGGTCCGTGCCGGGAACG
>JAPLGR010000726.1 GCA_026390045.1 Chloroflexota bacterium
GATCATCTTGATGGCAACCTGTGCTACGCCCGGAACGGCTTCCACTGCCTGCCGCGCCTCGCGTTCGATCTGTGACCGCAAGGGGCAGGCCGGGGTTGTCAGCTGAATCGAGAACGACACCTTCCCGCCATCAATCGCCAGGTCCTTGATCATCCCCAGACTGACCAAGTCGCGGTGCAGCTCAGGTTCCTGCACCTTGCCTAGCGCCGCCATCACGTGTTCCGCTGTCAGACCGCTACCGCCACCCATCTTCCTCACCTTCCCTCGTTGGCCGAATCCTGGCCATGATTCCCTTGCTTGATGTAGCCCGCAACTTCTGCCCGAGCGCGTTCAAACAGTGCCACCAGTTCGCTGTCGTCCCCCCGAAATCGCCTGACGGTCAGCGTGGCGCAGGCCGTGCAGCCCCGCATCGCCCGGTATGAGTCCGTGTGGCAGGTCAGGCAACCGCTGAGGCGAATCAGGAGCAGGCTGAAGGCCAACGCATCCAGCGATGCGTCCGGGGCGCTGGCGGCGCGACGGACCAGGCGAGCCCAGCCGTCGCCCCGCAGGTCCCGGAGCACGGGGGCCACCCTCATCGGAAACAGGATCTCCGTATCGCCGTGGTACACGCTGGCTGCCCCGCCGTCCTGTGGCCTAGGCCTGTTTGGCCGCCTTGGCGGCTTCCTTCTCGGCCCGGGCAGCTTCCTCTTTCGCGTGATTCGCTGGACGGATCGAGGCGTAGTACGAGACCGGCTTGAGCAGCCGCTCCTTGTCGTGGATGTTGTCGCGCAGCCGGTCCCAGGTCGCCAGCTCGTAGTTGTGATCCATCTTGATGGCATCGAACGGGCAGAACTCAGCACACAGCCCGCAGTTCATGCAGACGTCGATGTCAATGTAGAACTCAGCTGGCTCCGGAACCGGCCGACCGGTCGCCGGGTCGGTCGTGCGCACGATCCAGATGCACTGAGGCGGACACACCTTGGAGCAGATGCCGCATGAGGTGCAGCGCGGCTTGTGGCCGCCGTCCGGGCCTTCCTCATACACCAGGAACGGAACGAAGCGGAATTCCTCCGGAACCGGGAGCTTCACTTCCGGATACTGGACCGTGAAGATGCCCCGCGCCCGGGCGCCCTGCCGGACGGCCAGGCTCTCAGGGCTATCGTAACGCTTGCCGATCCACCGCAGGTCTTCCAGGTACGTCTCGACGAAATGCTTGAGCGTCACGCCCAGGCCTTTGATCATCCCCATGCCGTACATCGCTGTCTCCGATCTCCTGGCGCGACCGGCGCTACCGGTCCACCTCGCCCAGGACGATGTCGATCGAACCGAGAGCGACCACCACGTCGGCGATCTTGTACCCGCAGCACATCTCAGCCAGCGACGTCAGGTTGATGAAGGACGGCGCGCGGACGTGGTAGCGCCAGGGGTTCGGCTTGCCATTGGAGATCACGTAGTAGCCGAGTTCGCCCTTGGGATTCTCGGCCCGCCCGTAGGACTCTCCTGCCGGCACCCGCACCTGGTACTGCGGCTTCCCGGTCTGGATCTCAGCCTCGGGCATCTGACGCAGGACCTGATCCAGGATGCGCAGGCTCTGGCGAATCTCGTCGAACCGGATCAGATAGCGGTCGTACACGTCGCCGTGGGTCCGCATCGCCACATCGAATTCAAGGCGATCGTAGATCGAGTATGGCTCGGCGCGGCGCACGTCATAGGGCACGCCCGAGGCACGCAGGACCGGGCCGGCTGACGACAAGGCGATCGCTCGCTCGCGAGACAAGACTCCCACGCCAATGCACCGCGCCCGGACGATCTCATTCTCCGTCAGGTAGCGGTCGAGCTCGTCGACCTTGCGCGGCAAGCGGTCGTAGACCAGCTCCTTGACCTTGGCCAGCACGCCCTCGGGCAGGTCGCGCGCCACACCGCCAAAGCGGAAGTAGTTGCACATCATGCGCGAGCCGGCAGTGGCCTCGAAGATGTCCAAGATCAGCTCGCGCTCTTCAAACGCGTACATGACCGGCGTGAAGAAGGCCCCGAGGTCGTTGAGCAGGAAGCCGATGACCGATAGGTGGTTCTGGATTCGGGTGAGCTCAGCCATCATCACCCGGAGATATTCCGCCCGCTCCGGGGGACGGATCCCCATCAGCTTCTCAACGGCCAGGGCATAGCCGAAGTTGTTGGCCATGGACGAGAAGTAGTCGAGCCGGTCCGTGTATGGCATGTTCATCAGGAAGGTGTTGCGCTCGCCGATCTTCTCGTGGTTGCGGTGCAGGTAGCCCATCACCGGCTTCAGGCCGATGATGGTCTCGCCGTCGAGTTTGACCACGATACGGAACACCCCATGGGTCGACGGGTGCTGAGGCCCAAGGTTGACGATGATCTCATCGGTGTCGAGGGTCACCCCGCCCTCGCTGGGCTGCGAAGTCCCTTGACCCAGCCCGGCGTACAACGCTGCGTCGCCCTCCGGCACCCACCCCTCCGGCGAGAAGTCCGGCGGGTAGGCGACGTTGTGGTGGAAGGGGACCTTGTCCTCAATCCGGGTCGCCTTTCCCTCCGGCCAGCGGCTCTTGAAGGGCTTGGCCTCTTCCTCGAAGTAGGCCTCCTGCCAGTCCTTCCGTAGCGGATGCCCGGCGAAGCCTTCCCAGAGCAGCACGCGCCGCAGATCCGGGTGCTCGTCGTAGAGCACGCCGAACA
>JAPLGR010000609.1 GCA_026390045.1 Chloroflexota bacterium
GCTATCGATTGCCTCCCACCACTGCATCGACCAGCTGCGGCGGCGGAGGCTGCCGGTGGACTCGCTGGAGGAGCTCGAACCGTGGGAGGAACCTGCTGATCAGAATCCGGGCCCGGAGACCGCGGTTGCCCGCCGTGAAGGCAGGCAAGCTGCGCGAGCTCTCCTAGCGAGGCTGGGCCCGCAGGACAGGGCGGTGGTTGTGCTGCGTTACTGGGACGAGCTCTCGACCGAGGAGATCGCTGAGGCGCTGTCGCTGACGGTGAAGGCGGTGAAGAGCCGGCTGCACCGGGCGAGGAAGCAGATGGCGGAGGCCTGGCTGCAGGATCATGCTGAGCCAGCGTGGAATGGAGGACGAGCCGATGTCGCATCAGCCCTTTGAGGAATGGATCGTGGGCGATGAAGCGCTGACGCTCGAACAGCGCCAGGCGCTAGAGGCCCACCTGGGTGATTGCCCGGCGTGTGCTGGCATGGCGACGTCGCTGGCAGTCGTGGAGCGCATGCTCGGTGAAGCCGAGGCGGTGGCGCCGGAGGCGGGTTTCGGCTTGCGCTTCGCACAACGGCTGGAACAGAGGCGCGTGCGAGACTCGCGCCGCCAGGCGTGGGGAACGTTCGCCGCAGCGGTGATTGCGGCGGCGCTGCTCGCCACGCCGATGGCATTGCGGCTGGGTGCGGAGTGGACCTCGCCGGGTGAGATGGTGGTCCAGATGCTGCTCCGGGTCTACGACATCTGGGTTGGGCTGCGCGTTGCGGGCGGGTTCACGCGGGCCGTCGTGAGCAACCTGTCTGAGATCATTCCGCCGGCGTGGGCCATTGGGTTTCTCGCGGCGTGCCTCGGAATGGGCGCCGCATGGATAGCTGTCTTGTATCGCTTCGCGTTTCGACGCGTGAAGGAAGGAGCAGGAAGATGAAACGGATGATGGTGGTTCTGAGTCTGGTGTTGCTGGCGGCCTTGGCGCTGCCGCTCTCTGCAGCGGCCGCCGGCGAAGGGGATCTGCTGCTGGATGGCCGGATCGTGTTCGGAGGCAGCTACACGCTGGCTAGCGGCGAGACGCTGGACGGCGACCTGTTGGTCCTCGGCGGGAATGTCACGCTTGAGTCGGGCTCGATCGTGGCCGGAGAGGTGGTGCTGATTGGCGGCAACTTGAACTCGGCCGGGACGATCCAACGCGATCTGGCAGTGATCGGTGGGAACGTCAACCTGCAGGCCGGGGCAGTGGTTGAAGGCGACGTGTCGGCCTTTGGCGGCAATGTCAACCGTGATCCGGCGGCGCGGATTGAGGGGCAGATCACGAGCGGAGGTCAGACGGTGGAGATCCCGGGGTTGATCCCGTCGCGGGGAGTCCCATCGCTTGAGCTTCCGTTCTCAGGGCGGTCGTGGAGCCCGAATATCGATCTGGGCACGTCGCGGGTGTGGAATCTGGGCAGCCTGCTGGTGCAATCGCTTCTGACGGCTGCCCTGGCGGTGCTGGTGGTGATGTTCGGCGCCGGCGGAGTGGGGCGGGTTGCGCGGGCGGCGGTGGATGCGCTGCCGGCCTCCGGTGTCGTTGGGCTGCTCGGGCTTGTGGCCATTCCAGGGCTGCTTGTCCTCGTGGCGCTGACGATCTGCCTGATCCCGTTCTCGATCGTCGGGTTTCTGATCTTTGCCGTGGCGATCGTGTACGGGTGGATCGGCATTGGGTTGGAGGTCGGTGAGCGGTTGACGCGGACGTTCAGGTGGAGCCTCGATCCGGCGGCCGCGGCGGGTGTGGGGACGTTCGTGGTCAGCCTGGTGGCGAACGGGATCGGTTTCATCCCGTGCGTCGGCTGGCTCGCCCCCATGTTTGTGACTGCGGTGGCACTGGGTGCGGTGCTGTTGACGCGCTTCGGGCGGCAGGGGTACCCCGGCAGAGTGGCCGCTCTGGCTGCGGTGGAGGTTCCGCCGGCGAGCTGACGGCGGGCGCGCAGGACGACAGAAGGTGGCGGGGCGGCCGTGAGGCCGCCCCGCTTCGCGTGTCGCTTGGTCTGCGGTCACTAGCCCTTGACGGCTCCGGCCACCACGTCTTCAATGATGTACCTTTGGGAGCTGAAGTAGAAGGCGATGATCGGAATGATCGCCAGAACCAGCATGGCCATCATGGCGCCCATATCGCGGCTCCCGTAGCCGCCCTGCAGGTACTGGACGGCAATCGGGATCGGTGCGTGCGATGCAGCCGATCTTGTTGTACCAGACGAAGCTTCCAGGGATCGCCCGGACCGCGGGGTCGTCATAGCCGACGGTGGCCCCGGAGAGATAGAACTACGAGTCCCACGCGACATGCGCATTCAGGAACGGATCGACCAGGTATGGCTTATCGTCCTGGCTCCCGGCGGTGGTCTCGTCGGCGGTTCAACTGAGCACGCCATCCGGGCGTCGCAGGCGCAGCCGCATACTGGGAACCTACTGTAAGGTCAGCATCATGATTGCCCAGCCTAGCCATATCAGGAAGATGTTGCGCAGAGACATCCTCGTATTCATGTGTGCCCTTGCCCGATGGTGGCTAGCACATGAACTTGCTGCGTACCTTTCGGTGGGATTGGCACAAGCGTGCCGGCCAGAGGCTTGCCGTCCACTTCCAGCCGAATCTGGTTCCCGGGACCCTTGCGCTGAACCCGGATCATGTAACGGACACCCCGGAAGGTCCTCTCGGCCTCGAAGCCGCTCCATGTCGACGGCATGACTGGCGCCACCTCCAACCCGTCAAACGACGGGCGGATCCCCAGAATCCACTGGGTGATGGCGACGTAGTCCCAGGCCGCCGCACCGGTCAGCCAGGAGTTCTTGGCCTCGCCGTGGGTTGGTGCATCACGCCCGGCGATCATCTGGGCATAGACATAGGGCTCGCAGCGGTGGACATCGCTCAAGCTTTCACGCACAGACGGATTGATGCGCCGGTAGTAGTCATAGGCGAGGTCGCCGCGACCGAGTTTGGCTTCGGCGATCATGATCCACGGATTCGTCTGGCAGAAGACGCTCGCGTTCTCCTTGTAGCCGGGCGGAAAGGACGAGATCTCGCCCAAGTTCAGATAGTAGTGGCTGTACGCTGGCTGGAGCAGGACGATCCCATGCGGTGTCGCCAGCCGGGCAGCAACCGAGTCGAGTGCCTGCTGCGCTCGGCCGTCCTGGAGCCCCAGCCCCGCCATGACGCAGATCCCTTGTGGCTCGATGAAGATCTGCCCTTCGCGGCACAGCCGAGAGCCGATCGGCTGGCCGGAATCGTCGTAGGCGCGCCGGAACCACTCACCGTCCCAGCCGGCGGTCCAGACGGCCTGCTCGAGTTGCTGGGCTGCCTGACGCCAAGCGGCCGCGTCCTGCTGACGAGAGGCACGGCCGGCCATCGCAACCATCTCCTGCGCCGCCAAGACGAACAAGCCGGCGATCAGGACGCTTTCGGCAGTGCGCCCGTCCCGGTTGGTCGTCGTTTGGAAGGACTCGCCAGGGGTATCGGAGAAGCAGTTCAAGTTGAGGCAGTCGTTCCAATCCGCCCGGCCGATGAGCGGCAGCCCGTGCGGTCCAAGGCGCTCGAGCGTGTACTGAAGCGCTCGCCGCAGGTGATCATACAGGGACGCTTCGCTGCCGGGCTGATTCTCGTACGGCACTGGTTCGTCGAGGATGACCCAATCGCCCGTCTCCTTGATGTAGGCCGCCACCGCCAGCACAAGCCACAGCGGGTCGTCATTGAAGCCGCTGCCGATGGCGTCGTTGCCACGCTTGGTCAGCGGCTGGTACTGGTGATAGGCGCCACCTGTGACCAGTTGTGTGGAGGCCAGGTCCAGGATGCGTTGGCGCGCCCGATCCGGCGCCAGGTGCACAAAGCCGAGCAGGTCCTGGTTGGAGTCACGGAAGCCGATGCCCCGGCTGATACCACTCTCGAAGGAGGAGGCGGACCGCGAGACATTGAACGTGACCATCATCTGATAGGCATTCCAGATATTCACCATGCGGTTCGTGTGTTCGTCCGGCGTGGCCACCGTGAACCTGTGCAGCAGGTCGTCCCAGTAGGAGCGCAGCGACTGGAAGGCCAGCTCCACTTCGCCGGGGCTGCAGTAGCGGGCGATGACCGGGATCACCCGGCGCTTGTCAAGGACCTGTGAGTCGGGAGGATTGAACTTCTCCTGGCGGGGATTCTCAGAGTACCCCACCAAAAAGATGATCTTCTGCTGTTCGCCGGGGCCGAGCTTGAGCCTAACGTGATGCGCGCCGATCGGCTGCCAGCCGTAGGCGATTGAATTGGATAGATGGCCGGCCTCCACGGCGGCCGGCGAGTCCCAGCCTCGATACGGCCCTAGGAAGGCCTCGCGCTGGGTGTCGAACCCCGCCAGCGGTTCGGAGCAGGCGAAATAGGCAAAGTGATTGCGGCGTTCGCGGTATTCAGTCTTGTGATAGATCACACCGTCATCGACCTCGACCTGACCGATGGATAGATTGCGCTGGAAGTTGGTGAGGTCGTCCAAGGCGTCCCAGAGGCAGAACTCGATCGCCGAGAACACCGACAGACTGGCCGTCTGGGCCCGTTGATTAGTGAGGCTCAGCTCCCAGATCTCGAGGGTCTCACCCAGCGGTACGAAGTAGCGGACCTGAGCTACTAGGCTGGCCATGCTGGAGCGGATGGAGGTATAGCCCAATCCATGGCGGCATTCGTAGGCGTCCAGTGTGCGGCGGACGGGCTGCCATGTCGGGGACCAGTAGGCGCAGGCCCCTGACGACGCGGTGCCATCGTCGCGAATGTAGAGCATGCGCCCTCCCGAGTCCGGAGGCACGTTGTTGTAGCGATAGCGGGTGAGGCGACGCAGACGAGCGTCCCGATAGAAGGAATAGCCGCCGGCGGTGTTGGAGACGAGCGCGAGATAATCCTCCGACCCGAGGTAGTTGATCCAAGGCAACGGCGTGTCGGGCCGCTCGATCACATACTCGCGTTGCGCGTCATCAAAGTGGCCGTATCGCATGGGCCCCTCAGATCCGGTTCGGTGCCAATACGAAGAACTCTCGACGGATTATACCGACTTTATTCACGGGATGGCGTACTGGACGACCGACTGCGTAGCCTACTCGATTCGCGGGACGGCGCCCGGGTCGATCGGTTCGACAGGATGATGCATGTCAAACAGGCAAGGCGGGGAGGGCCCGCTCGGGACGATGCCCGCCAGGGCGCGCGTGACCTCGGTGGAAGTCGAACCTAGATAAACGGCATTGCCGTGGGGGTCCCGTGGACACGAGGGCTGATCGGTGTGAGCGTTCAGGAGGCCTCCACTTATGGGCCGGCTAACCCAGGTGGGCGGGGCAGCTGCCATCTGGCGCGGAGATCGTCCTCGCCGGCCACGACCACGTCTACGAGCGATTCGGGTCGCAGGACGCCCAGGCCCAACCCGATCCGGAGTGTGGGCTCCTTCGATTCACCGTCGGGACCGGGGGCGGAAGCATCTGCGGGTTCGGCGCTCCATTGCCGAACAGCGAGGTCCGCGAGTCGGCGACCTTCGGGGTGCTCGTGCTGACCCTCTATGAGAGCCGCTACGAGTGGGAGATTGTCCCGGTGGAGGGGGGCCCGTTCACCGATCGTGGTGAGGGCGTGTGCCATCCCTGACGGCACCCGGCGTGATCGTTGTCACCCAGGGGCTATGAGCACCTCGACCGAATGCCGCTCACCGGGCAGATCGGCGGCGATGAGGTTGGTAGGGAGAAATTTCCCGCCGAGGCGCATCTCTGCAACACCGCGGCCGACTCGGTCGGGGTCGTCGACGACGATGGCGAATCGGCGCCCGCGGAAGACCCTCTTGGCCTAGTAGCCTCCCCAGGCTCGCAGCAGAAACAGATCGATTCGCAGACCCAAGAATTCGGACGGCTCCCAGAGCCAAGTAGCGGCGGTGGAGCCGGCACCCTACGGCCGGCCAAGGACGCGGACCTCCGCCGTGCCCGGCCTAGGCAGTGGCACGACCGTACCATGGATGGAGCGTGCATCGACTGCGAGAGCGACCTCGTTCAAGCCTGCGCGTTGTCGCTCCGATCAGTCCACCGGCATTGACTCTTCAAGCGCGGACATGCTAGACTGAAAGTGCTTTCACCCATTCCTTCATGAGTCAGGCGATGGCCCCAAAGAAGCCCACTATCTACGATGTCGCCAAGATTTCCGGTGTTAGCATCTCAACGATCTCTCGCGTGCTCAACTCGCCCGATAAGGTCAATACCAAGACACGCGAACGCGTGATGTCGGCCATTGATCAGTTGGGCTTTGTCCCCAGGGCGGAAGCTCGTGCACGCGCAATGCGCAGGACGAACCGCATCGCCGTGCTTACCCCGTATTTTACGGCGCCCTCATTTGTTCAGAGACTGCGCGGTGTGGCCGGCGCGCTGTCGCGTGCGAATTGTGAACTTGTGATCTACACCGTCGACTCGGTGGAGCATTTGCAGGCGTATATCGCGTCCGTCCCCATCTTGCAGAACCTAGATGGATTGATCATCATATCGCTGGCCATCGAAGAAAAGGACGCCCACCGCCTCCACAACAATGGCATTGAGACCGTGCTTATCGAATCCTGGCACGCCCAACTGAATTGCATTTGCATCGACGATCTGCGCGGCGGGATGCTTGCGGCGAAACACCTAATCGACAGAGGACACACGCGAATCGGTTTCCTCGGCGATATCGAGCCGCCGGAACAGTATGCCATCCATCCGGTCAAATCCCGGCTGACCGGCTTCAAGAGGGCGCTGGAAGAGGCGGGCCTGTCTTTGCCGCGCCGCTATGTCGTGCGAGCTTCCTACACCCAGGCCAGCCTACAGCAAGCTGCACGTGCGCTATTGGCTCTTCCTCGTCCGCCCACCGCTGTCTTTGCCGCATCCGATATCCAGGCGGTCAGCATCATGAAGGTGGCTCGCCAGGCCCGCCTGAGGATCCCAGAGGATCTCGCTATCGTGGGTTTCGACGACATCGACCTCGCCGAGTTCATGGATCTGACAACAATCCGTCAAGACCTGGATGAATCTGGACGGCTGGCGGCTGAAATCCTGCTCTCCAAGATGGCAGAACCCGGTCGAAGCCTCCAGCACATTGACCTGCCGCTTACTCTGATCGAACGGCAGACCGCGTAGATTGCCTGTCTTTGGCCGCCAGAATGAACAGATGCCTTGTATCGTATTGACACCCAGTGGAGTTGTGCTATACTCCTCAATGAAAGTGCTTTCATAGAAACGCCCTCACCTGATCTGGACAGCAGGGACTCATCACCGTTGGACACGAGGAGGTGAGCTGCCAGAGATATCCCCTACCACTCCCCGACCGCCGGTTCATTCCAGTACTCCCCCCAAAGACAAGGAGCGAGAGATGAGAAAGATGATTTGGCGATCCATGGGGTTGTTGCTCGTTGCAGCCGTGGTCCTCACAGCCTGCGCACCGGCCCCCACCGCAGTTCCCGTTGAGCCCGTGGTGCCCGCCCCCACCGAGGCACCGGCGGCCACCGAGGCACCTGCCGTGCACGAGGCGCCCTTTCCTTACCGGGCCGGCGGCGCCTTGGAAGAGGCCCTGAAGGGCACCTATGCTGGAACCACCGTCACGCTGGATGGGGCCATGGAAGGCAAAGACCCCGACGGGGTCAAGCTTGCCAAGTCGGTAGCTGCATTTGAAGCCGCCACCGGCATCAAGGTCAACTACATCGGCAACAAGGAATTCGAGGCCACGATCTCCGTGCGCGTCGATGCTGGCGATGCCCCCGACATCGTGGACTTCCCGCAGCCGGGCAAAGCCGGCCAGTTCGTGAAGTCCGGCAATGTCGTCGATGTCACCTCCTTCATTCCAGAGGAGTGGCTGAGCCAGCAGTACAACCAGAGCTGGCGGGACATGGCTACCGTCGGGGGTGTTGAGGTGGGTGTATTCCATCGCTTCAACGCCAAGAGCCTGGTCTGGTATCCGAAGAAGGCTTGGGACGCAGCCGGCTACAAGATTCCCGAGACCTGGGATGAGTTGATGGCCTTGACCCAGCAGATCGCTGATGACGGCGATACCGCCTGGTGCATCGGCATCGAGTCAGGCGCGGCAACCGGCTGGCCAGCCACTGACTGGACCGAAGAGATGATGTTGCGCACCACTTCCCTGGAGAACTATGACGCCTGGGTAGCCGGCACACTGCCCTTTGACTCCCCCGAGGTCAAGAAGGCCATCGAGACCTGGAGTGAGCTTTGGTTCAACGACGCATACGTCTACGGCGGCCGCTCCTCCATCGTCTCAACCTACTTCGGTGACTCCCCCGGCCCCATGTTCGACGATCCGCCCAAGTGCTGGATGCACAGGCAGGGCAACTTCATCACGGGTTTCTTCCCGGAAGGAAAGGTAGCCGGTACGGACTATGGCTTCTTCTACTTCCCGCCCGTGGATCCGGCCTATGGGAAGCCCTTCCTGGTCGCCGGCGACGTGATGGTGATGTTCAACGACCGGCCTGAAGTGCGGGCGTTGATGGAGTACTTCACCACCCCCGAATCCGCCTCCGGCTTCCTCGAAGGCGGCGGCGCGCTGGCCGCACACCAGACGGCTACGCCCGATATGTACGGCGTTCCTCTGGAACGCGGCATCGCCGAACTGGTACTGAAGGCCACCAGCTTCCGGTTCGACGGGTCTGACCTGATGCCCGGCGAAGTTGGCGCTGGTTCCTTCTGGGAGCACATCACCAGCTACGTTGCCGGTTCAGAGAACTTGGATACGGCCATGAAGGCGATCGACGCCACCTGGCCCAAGTAGCGTTCAGCTTGTTTCCTGGGGTGGGCCGCCAACTGGCGGTCCACCCCAACTCTTTTGTGCTTAGGCTTCGGAGATCCGGCTTTCGTAGGAGCACACCCCTCCCAGCTACATCCTGTCTAGCCAGTATCCGAGGAACGAGCCATGGACGCTTCCCGCGGCGTGAGTTTGCAGAGCCAATCGATCTGGATCAGGATCCTTTCGTTGGTCGGTCGTATTCTGTTGGCAGTAGGCATTCCCCTCATTGCTTTCTATGTTCTCTATGTGGGCTTCATCTTCCTGCGCGACAGCGATGCACCGCGGGGCATCATTGCATTGGTGGCGATCGTGTGGGGCGTGGGTGGGGTCGCTCTCCTGTTCTGGGTATTCAATGGCCTCGTTGAGAGGCTCCCCGTTGCGTTGAGGACCCGACTCCTGCCGTTTGTCTTTGTGGGTCCGGGGATGGCGATCCTTGCCTGGTATCTTGCGATCCCGACCCTACGCACGTTCTGGATCAGTCTGTTCAGCAGAGATGGCCCTCAGCCAGGGCTGGGGTTCTTCCAGGTATTGGCCAGCGAGAGCTTCGTGGGCCTGCGGAACTATGTCGCCGTCTTCACCGAACAGCTGATGCTGCAATCGTTTCGCAACAACCTGATGTGGATTGTCTTTGGCAGCACCTTCTCGGTCGTTTTTGGCCTGCTGATTGCTGTGCTGGCCGACCGCAGCAGCTTTGAGAGGATCGCGAAATCGTTCATCTTCCTGCCCATGGCCATTTCCTTCGTGGGCGCAGGCATCATCTGGAACTTCATCTATGAGTACCGGCCCGCCGGACAAGCGCAGATCGGTCTGTTGAACGAGATAGTAGTGGCGTTGGGCGGGACACCTCAGGCCTGGCCACAATGGGTCGATATCGCGCCCTGGAACAACCTGTTCCTGATCGTGATCATGATCTGGTTGCAGGCCGGGTTCGCCATGGTGCTCTTCTCGGCGGCGCTGAAAGGCATCCCCGATGAGCTGCTGGAGGCGAGCCGCATCGACGGCGCCAACGAGTTCCAGATCTTCTTCCGCATTATGCTGCCTTCCATAAGAGGAACCATCGTCTCGGTCTGGACTACGATCGTCATCTTTACCCTGAAGATCTTCGACGTGGTATGGGTGATGACCGGGGGCCAATTTGGCACGCACGTGATTGCCACGCAGTTCTATCGCCAATCCTTTACTAACCGCAACTCGGGCTTTGGTTCCGCGATCGCCATTGTGTTGTTGCTTGCCGTGGTGCCCGTCATGATCTACAACCTGCGGCAATTCCGGAAGCGGGAGGCCTTCTGAGATGAAAAGCGGAAAGGGTCAAAAACGACTCGGCCGCCTCCTGGTCAATGGAACCCTGCTTCTCTTGGTCGTCCTGTGGACCATCCCGACCATGGGGATCTTCATCTCCTCCTGGCGCGACCGGGACGATATTGCCACCTCGGGATGGTGGAGTGTATTTCCCCACCGTGATTGGCAGCCGGTCAGAGAGATCGACGCCAAGGCGCTGGGCGTAGATCCCAATCAAGTCATGGAAATCGAAGGGGTCACGGGAACTTTCGAAGAATTCCGGGCAGGAATCGAAACCCCGGACGGCAAGCGTGTGACCTGGCTCGGCAACAAGCGCCTGGGCAGAGTGGAAGTGCAAGAAAGGGTCTGGACCGTATCGTGGAACTTCACGCTTGACAACTACAAGCAGGTATTGGGGGGCCAGGATCTCACGTTCACACATGCAGACGGTACAGTGGAGGTGGTTCCCGGCGACAACATGATCCGGGCCTTCGTGAACAGCCTGTCTGTGGCCGTTCCATCGACCGTGATTCCCATTCTGATCGCTGCGTTTGCGGCTTATGCCTTTGCGTGGATGGAGTTTCCAGGACGGCGCGAGATGTTCCTCATGGTCGTTGCGCTGCAGGTGGTTCCCCTGCAAATCGCCCTGGTGCCAATCCTCAGGGACTACAAGGCGTTGAATCTAAACGGAACCTTCCTGGGCATCTGGCTGTCGCACACGGGTTTCGGGCTGGCGCTAGCAACCTACCTGCTCTACAACTACATCAGCAGCCTGCCGCGGGAGATCCTCGAATCAGCCTATATCGATGGTGCCTCACATTTCACGGCGTTCACTCGGCTGGTCCTGCCCCTGTCGGTGCCGGCCCTGGCTTCGTTTGCGATCTTCCAGTTCAACTGGGTTTGGAATGACTACCTGGTAGCCCTAATTTTCCTGGGCGGGAATCCCGAGTTCGAGCTGGTGACGCAGCGCATGGCGGCGATTGTCGGCGCGCGCGGCCAGGATTGGCACCTGCTGACAGCAGGAGCATTTGTGTCAATGGTGTTGCCCTTGACTGTGTTCTTTGCACTACAGCGATACTTCTTGCGAGGCTTGCTGGCAGGCTCTGTAAAGGGCTAGTCCCTTTGCCTGCGGAGCAATCGGAAACGCAGAGTTCGCTATAGGGGTATCTCTGGCGGTGTTGATCGACGTGCCATGGGGCTCAGTCCGACATGAGGGCTGGGTGATGCAAGCCGAATGGCGCAGCCGTGCTTATGGGGCCTTGAATCCAATCATGCGAGCGGCGAATGACTGTTGCCAGACGCTCGACTCGGCAGGCTACCAGGGCTGACCCTGGCCATCCGGTTCAGATGTTCTCCGACTGAAAAGAAGAAGCCGGGAGGGATCTGATTTGGAGCACAGACCACTCGGCAAGAGCGGGCTATTGGTTTCTGACCTTTGCCTGGGGACAATGGTTTTTGGCGAAGAGAATCCACGGGGAACCGACCAGAGGTCCGCAACCCATATCATCCAGAAGTTCCTTGATGCGGGTGGAAACTACATCGATACGGCCAACGTGTACGCCGGTGGCAGATCCGAGGAGATCGTGGGGGCGGCGATCAAGGATCGCCGCGACCGAGTCATCCTGGCCACAAAGGTCCGGCACGCAACCGGGCAGAACCTAAACGATCAGGGTCTATCTCGTTATCACATGATCCGAAGCGTGGAAGCCAGCCTGCGACGGCTTCAGACCGATGTGATCGACCTGCTCATCGCGCACGCCTGGGACCCGCTCACCCCGCTGGAAGAGACGCTGCGCGCCTTCGATGACCTGGTTGCTTCCGGCAAAGTTCGTTACATTGGCGTCTCGAACTTCAAAGCCTGGCAACTGATGAAAGCGCTGGCACTGAGCGACGCGCATGGCTGGTCGCGTTTCATCGCCGCCCAGTACCAGTACAGCCTCCTCGAGCGCAATATCGAACATGAGATCAGCGAACTGTGCCTGCATGAAGGCCTGGGGTTGACCCCTTGGGGCCCACTGGGTGGTGGGTTTCTGAGCGGCAAGTATCACCCCGGTGACAAACCCCAAGAAGGTCGTCTCGCAATGATGCCAGACGAGACCGAAGAATCCTGGCTGCGGCGGTCAAGAGAACGCAACTGGGCAATCCTCCAGGTTGTGGATGAGGTCGCCAGGTCCCACCAAGCCACCCACTCCCAAGTCGCCCTAGCCTGGTTGCTTCATCAACCCGCGGTTTGCGCTGTCATCATCGGAGCACGCACGCTGGCCCAGTTGGATGACAACCTGGCTGCTGGTCACCTGTCTCTATCGGAAGAGGAACTTGCGCGCTTGAGCCAGGCAAGCGAACCGGATGATCCTTATCCGTACCGGTTTCTCAAACTGTACGGTTCTCGCGATCCCAACCCCGAAGTATGAGAATCGTTGCCCGCTGATACAGCGAAGTCATCAAGCAGAACGCGATCGGCATTTGATCACGAATGACTCGGCTCTCTCTTCAGGGGGGGCGTGGAAACCGATGTATGAAGGATGACTTCTGGTACAAGAATGCGGTCTTCTACGAAGTTGCGGTCCGCGCCTTCAAGGACAGCAATGGCGACGGACGCGGCGACCTGCGCGGGATTGCCGAGAAGATTGACTACCTGCAGATCCTCGGTGTGGACTGCGTTTGGATCATGCCCATCTATCCCTCTCCGCTCAAGGATGACGGCTACGACGTTGCAGACTACTACGGCGTGGACCGCGCCTACGGATCACTGGATGATCTCAAGGGACTGATCGAGGCAGCTCATTCACACGGAATCCGCATCATCATGGATCTGGTGCTGAATCACACCTCTGATGAACATCCCTGGTTCCAGTCCGCACGTTCCAATAGGAGCGCGCCCTACCGCGATTACTACGTCTGGAGCGACACGGACCAGAAGTACAAAGACGCGCGCATCGTCTTCGTCGACACCGAATCCTCGAATTGGACGTGGGACGAGCAAGCCGGCCAATACTACTGGCATCGCTTCTATTCCAGCCAGCCTGACCTGAACTTTGACAACCCGAAAGTCCAGGACGAGATGCTCAACGTGGCCCGCTTCTGGCTGGACATTGGCATTGACGGCTTCCGTGTGGACGCGGCGCCCTACCTCTTCGAGCGCGAAGGCACCATCTGCGAGAACCTGCCGGAGACGCACGCCTATTTGAAGCGATTGCGCTCCTTCATACACGAACATTATCCAGGGCGCATCCTTCTCTGCGAGGCGAACCAATGGCCCGAAGATGTGCGTCCCTACTTCGGCGACGGCGATGAGTTCCACATGGCGTTCCACTTCCCGCTCATGCCGCGCATCTTCATGGCTCTACGCCGCGGCGAGGTCGGACCCATCCGCTGGGTAATGCAGCAGACCCCACCCATCCCCCCGGACTGCCAATGGTGCACGTTCCTGAGGAATCACGACGAGCTCACCCTTGAGATGGTCACCGAGGAGGAGCGCGAGTGGATGTGGAAGGAGTATGCGCCTGATCTCCGCATGCGCTTGAACCTGGGCATCCGCCGGCGCCTTGCGCCCCTATTGGATAACGACCGCCGCAGGATCGAATTGGCGAAGTCGCTCCTGTTCACCCTGCCCGGTGCGCCCATCATTTACTATGGCGATGAGATCGGCATGGGCGATAACCTCGACCTGTTCGACCGAAACGGCGTCCGTACGCCCATGCAATGGGACTCTTCCCCCAATGCAGGCTTCACCACCGAATCCCCATACACGGAACTCGTCAAAGGAGATCTGGCGTTTCGGAATGTCAATGTGACGGCCCAGTTGAGAGATCCCCACTCGCTGTTCCATACCATCCAGAAGATGATTGCCTTGCGAAGAAGACACGCCGCATTTGGCGGCAGCAGCATGGAGTGGGTGGAGATCGGCAACCCGACGGTGGCAGCATTCGTGCGCAAGAACGGGGATGATGTCGTGCTTGTTCTCAGCAATCTGAGCCATGACGTGCAGTCCGTCGTTGTCCCGCCGCAATATCGAGAGGATTGCCTTGACCTGCTCTCATCCTGCGTCGTCTCCCTGGGAGCGGAACTGGAACTCAGACCTTACTCCTATCTCTGGCTTCAGCTGCCCAATGGAGAGTAACGGTTTCTCCGCAGAACGCGCCATCGAAGGCGGCGGCACGAAACTCCTGAGCGCGATGGTGGCAGCGGTCAGGCAGTTACCGCGCCGGGGTAGGGGGCAGGGACTCCAAGCCCTCATCCGTTCTGAAAAGAGACCCGCCAATGTAGGAGTAGGGAGATCATCATGAGAGGCGACATCCTTGTGCTCCAAGAATGCCACAGACGAGCGGCACGTGAGATTGTTCCACAAATGATTGATGCAATCAGCCGGACGAGCACAAGATACACGATCACGGTCGCAGGGGAGTCTGGCAGCGGCAAGTCCGAAACCGGCAGGGCCATTGCAGACGAATTGGAGACGTACGGTATCAGATCTGTCGTGTTGGGACAGGATGATTACTTTGTCCTCCCGCCTAGATCGAATGACATGGAAAGGCGAAACGATCCACTGTGGCTTGGACCTCATGTAGAAGTGAGACTTGATCTAATGGAACAGAATCTAGTGTCTGCTATCCAAGGGAAAAGAGAAATCACCAAACCGCTGGTTGACTACGACGCCAACACAATCCAAGAAGAGACCATCACTTTGGATGGGATCAGAGTCCTCATTGCAGAAGGCACATATACGTCTCTGCTCAAGCATGTCGATACCAGGATATTCATCGCCAGGAATTGGCTGGACACTCTGGAAGACCGCCAGACAAGAAACCGGGGCAAAGAAGTGGGCGATCCGTTTACTGAGCAAGTGCTAAGCACGGAGCACAAGATCATTGCTGGCCATAAGCAACTGGCTGATTTTGTGATAACGAAGGATTATGAGGTAGTCGCTGTGGCATAGCGGGATATCATGACGGTCAAGAACGAAGTTCAGCTGATTACTTATCCGGATTCGCTCGGGGGGAGTCTAAGAACGCTTGACTACATCTTGCAGGCTCATTTCCCCGGTCTCTTTGGAGGCGGGATCCACATTCTGCCACCATTTCCATCTTCCGGTGATCGGGGTTTTGCCCCCGTGACCCATCTCGACATCGCGCCGGAATTCGGCACCTGGGAAGATGTCCGACGTATCGGCAAAAAGAGCCCCATCTTGCTTGATCTAATGGTCAATCACCTATCCGCGGAATCAATCTACTTTCAGGATTTCCTCAAGAACGGGCGCAAGTCCGAGTATGCCGACCTGTTCATTCCCGCAACTAAGATTTGGCCAGCTGGCGATCCTCCACACGACGAGATGGAAAAGATCTTTCTGCGGCGCAGGGAGCCATTCTCCGACTTCACGATCAGGGAAACGGGGGAAGTGGTGCGAGTCTGGACAACTTTCGGCAAAACGACTCCCTCAGGGCAAATTGACATCGACGTGAATTCCAAGATCGCTCGCCACCTGCTGACTGAATTCATGACCAAATTCAGCGAGAACGGAGTCAGCATTGTACGGCTGGATGCAGTTGGCTTTGTGACCAAGAAGCGAGGAACCACGTGTTTCTTCGTGGAGCCGGAGATCTATCGCTTCTTGGAGTGGATCTCGGGACTCGCCAATGCCCTTGGGATCGAAGTGCTACCGGAAGTCCATGCGGACTACACAACCCAGCTCAAGTTGGCCGACAAAGGATATTGGATTTATGACTTCATCCTGCCGTATACGGTACTCGACGCGCTGCTGAATAGAACTGGCAAAAGGTTGAAAGAGTACCTGAGAATCCGACCGCACCGGCAATTTACCATGCTTGATTGTCATGATGGAGTGCCGATCATACCGGACTTGAATGGCCTCTATAGAAGCGAGGACGCTCGCAAGGTGGTTGGCATCTGTCTGAATAGGGGCGCCAATCTCAGCCCGGTATTCTCTCCCAGGCATAGGGGTCCGGATGGTTTTGATGTCCATCAAATCCGGGGGGCATTCTATGCTCTGCTAGATTGCAATGACGATGCGTATTTGGCTGCCAGGGCTATTCAGTTCTTCACACCTGGCGTTCCGCAAGTCTACTATGTTGGCCTGCTGGCAGGAAGAAATGATCAATCCGCAGCGGAAAAAACGGGCGATGGCCGCGAAATCAATCGGCACAACTATTCGATGGATGAGGTAGAACGGGACCTGCAGCGCCCGGTTGTCCAACGTTTGTTGAGACTGATTCGCTTCCGCAATGAATACGATGCCTTCAATGGGGCGTTTCATATCCTAGACTCGGATGATTCGGTCCTGGAACTGTCTTGGGAGAGGGAACGTGGCAAATGTCAACTAATGGTGGATTTCAAACACGACAAGGCTGTGATTCGCTATGCAGATGATGATGGAAATCCTGTAGATTTTCCCTTGTGAACATCGAGTCTCAACGGCTGGATCCGCGCAGCCATCTTCTGGTCGGTCCCTTCTGACGCCCCATATCTCGCTGAATCAAAAGAAGAACGCAGTCTTTCGACCGTGTTTAGGTGACCGACTAGGGACTCGAACCCTGACCCGTGCGGCTCCAACCCTTTGTCTCTGTGGGCCCGGGAATCGTCCTGTTGATGTGGTTCCTGGCCTTGCTGGCTGTGCGCACCCTCTATATCAGCCTGTTCGGCCGCAATGGTCCGCCCACTGTGGCGCTGACCATGCTCTTCACCGCACCCAGAGAGTACTTCGCCGCCCTTTCGACTCAATCTGTTGGTTTGAACAACTACGTTGCCGTCTTCACCGATCGCCTGATGCTCGGGGCGCTTCGTAACAATATTCTGTTTTGGATCGGAATCGCCACGCCGCTTACGGTCATCGCCGGGTTGTTGATCGCAGTCCTGGCGGACCGTAGCAGTTTCGAGCGCACTGCCAAGTCCTTGATCTTTATGCCAATGGCCATCTCTTTCGTCGGCGCCAGCGTAATCTGGAACTTCATCTACGAAGTCAATGCGCCCGCACAGAGCAGATCGGACTGTTGAATGCGGTCGTAGTCGCGCTTGGAGGCCAACCACATGGTTGGACGAACTATACGGCCATTAGTCCGTGGAACAACCTCTTCTTGGTTATCATCGTCGTCTGGCTGCAGACTGGCTTTGCTATGGTGCTCTTCTCGGCCGCCATCAAGGGCATTCCTGATGAGAGTCTGGAAGCTGCTCGTGTGGATAGCGCCACGGAGATCCAACTCTTCTTCAGCATCATGATCCCATATCTCATGGGGACGATCATCTCTGTCACAACAACAATCATCATCTTTGCGCTGAAGAGCTTCGATGTGGTCTGGGTAATGACGGGCGGCCAGTTCGGCACCGATGTGATCGCCACTCAGTTCTACCGGCAGTCATTCATCAACCGCAACTCTGGCTTTGGCTCGTCCATTGCGATAGTGCTTCTTGTCGCAGTCATTCCGGTGATGGTCTACAACCTGCGCCGAATAAGGGACGAGGAGGCATTTCGATGACGAGCGCCCGTGCCCCGAAGGTCACAAGAGCTTTCCTGGTCAACGGCATCCTGGGTCTAGTGGTCATCCTCTGGATGAGTCCCGTCGTCGGTTTGTTGGTTTCCTCATTCCGTGAGCGATTCGATATCCAGGCCTCACCGTGGTGGGATGTGCTGCCTCATCGTGGCTGGGTTGCGACCAAGACGATCAACCCGCGCGAGCTTGGTCTGAACGCGGATGGTCCGATGACGGTGGAGGGCGTCACGGCGACGTTCGAAGAAACGCGTATCGGTCTCGAACACGGAGACAAGCGCCTGATTTGGATCGGCAAACGGCGCATCGGCACGATTCAAGTTCAGGAGAAGAGATGGACGGCCACGGCCAATCTGAACCTAGAGAACTACCGGCAGGTGCTGCAAGGAAAGGACGTGGAGATCAGGCACGCCGACGGAACTCTGGAAACCGTGCGCGGCGACGATGTTTCAAGCGCTCTTCTCAACAGTCTGACAGTCGCGGTCCCCTCCACGGTCATCCCGATCCTGATCGCCGCCTTCGCGGCTTATGGCTTTGCCTGGATGACCTTTCCAGGCAAGCGCTTTTGGTTCGCTCTGGTAGTCGCGCTGCTGGTCGTGCCTCTGCAAATCGCCCTGGTCCCCGTCCTTCGGGATTTTGCCGGCTTGCACCTGAACGGGACCTTTCTGGGGATTTGGCTGGCCCACACCGGTTTCGGACTGCCTTTGGCCACGTTCCTTCTCTACAGTTACATACGCGCTCTGCCGCGCGAAACCCTTGAATCCGCCTTCATCGATGGTGCCTCCCACTTCACGATCTTCACGCGCTTGATCCTACCGCTATCCGTCCCGGCCTTGGCCTCCATAGCCATCTTCCAATTCCTATGGGTGTGGAACGATTACTTGGTGGCCCTGATAATCCTAGGCTCCGACCCGAAGACCCGGGTGGTGACCATGAAACTGGCGGCCATCGTTGGCGACCGCGGCCAAGATTGGCACCTGCTTACCTCCGGAGCATTCATGAGCATGATTGTTCCGTTGGTTGTCTTCTTCCTGCTTCAGCGCTACTTCGTGCGAGGTTTGCTGGCAGGCTCGGTAAAGGGATAGCCCAGATGTCATGATTTGGCAGAAACCAAAGCGCCGAGAAGGGTAGTTCTTGACGGTCAATGAAAGAGGCACATTCCTCATCGAGGAACTGCAGGATTTCCGGGAAGGTGTCTCTGGGGCGTGGCGGCATCTGCATGTCAGACCGAGTGCGCATAGTGTGCGGACGGCACTGGGCAAGCTTCCGGGTTTGCCACAAGGGCTGGCCCGCGACACGAGATGCTCTCTGGCGCGTGACCAGACGGGCGGCTATAATGGCGACACTACAGGCACGTCCGAGTGCCCATGTCCTTTGTTCACCTGCACGTCCATTCCGAATACTCGCTCCTGGACGGCTTGAGCCGCATCCCTCAGCTGGTGTCGCGCGCCAAGGAGCTGGGCATGCCGGCGGTGGCCCTGACCGATCACGGCACGATGTTCGGGGTGATGGACTTCTACCATGCCGCTAAGGAAGCGGGCATCAAGCCGATCCTGGGCATCGAGGCCTATCTCGCCGCGCGCGGCATGCACGATCGAGATCCGCAGCTCGATGGGCGCTCTTTCCATCAACTCCTTCTGGCCGAGAACGATACGGGCTACCGCAACCTGCTGCAGATCGCCAGTGCGGCGCAGCTCGAGGGTTTCTACTACCGGCCGCGCGTCGACCACGACTACCTGGCGGCGCACAGCGAAGGGCTGATCGTCTCCACCGGATGCATGTCGGGTGAGATCCCCCGGGCGCTGGCGAATGGGCGGACGGAGCACGCACAGCGCCTGGTGGACTGGTACTTCGAGGTCTTCGGTCCGGATCGGTTCTACTTCGAGCTGCAGTCGCACGACATCAGCGAACTGACGGCGGTCAACCGCGGGCTGATGGACCTGTCGCAGCGCTATCCGGCCCAGTTCATCGCCACCAACGATGTGCACTACGTCAACCCAGAAGACGCCGAGCTACAGGACATCCTGCTCTGCATCCAGACTGGATCGCTGCGGGCCGATCCCGACCGCATGCGCATGACCGATCCGTCGTACTACCTGCGCACGCCAGACGAGATGCAGGCGTTGTTCGCCGAAGTGCCCGGCGCGCTCAGTAACACGCTGCAGATCGCCGAGCGCTGCAACGTCAACCTGGATTTCAAGGGTTATCACCTTCCGAAGTTCGATGTGCCGGAAGGACAGACAACCGATTCGTACCTGCGGACGCTGTGTGAGGCCGGGCTGGATCAGCGCTACGGCGAGCGGGCGTCCCGCGCCGAGGTCCGCCAGCGGCTGGACTACGAGCTGGGCGTCATCCACACGATGGGATTCGACACCTACTTCCTGATCGTGTGGGACCTGTGCCGCTTTGCCCGCGAACAGGGCATCTGGTACAACGCCCGAGGCTCGGCCAACGGTTCCATCGTGGCCTACTGTCTGGGGATCACGCTGGTCGATCCGCTGGAGCACGGGCTGATCTTCGAGCGCTTCCTGAACCCCGGGCGGGTGTCGATGCCGGACGTCGATCTGGATTTCCAGGACGACCTGCGGGCGCGCATGCTGGAGTATGCCGCCCAGCGCTACGGCCGGGACAAGGTGGCCCAGATCATCACCTTTGGCACGCTGGGGGCGCGCGCCGCGCTGCGCGATGTCGGCCGCGTGATGGATATCCCGCTGCCCGAGGTCGACCGGATCGCCAAGCTGGTGCCCAACATCCCCGGCAAGCCGGTGACGATCCCTGAGGCGCTGGAAAGCGTGCCGCCGTTCAAAGAGGCTTACGAGTCGGCGCCCTACATCAAGGACCTGATCGACACCGCCACGCGCCTGGAGGGCGTGGCGCGCAATGCGGGGACGCACGCCGCCGGCGTGATCATCACCGACGAGCCCCTCACGAACTACGTTCCACTGCACCGGCCCACCAAGGGTAGTGCCGAGGACAACCCGATCGGTGCAGTCACCCAGTTCGAGATGCAGGTGATCGACTCGCTCGGGCTGCTCAAGGTGGATTTCCTCGGGCTGTCGACGCTGACGGTTATGGCGCGGGCCTGCGAGCAGATACACCGTCGGCACGGCGTGGCGCTGGACATCCACTCAATCCCGCTCGACGATCTGGCAACGTTCGATCTGCTCGGGCGCGGCGATGTGCTGGGCGTGTTCCAGGTGGAAGGCGCCGGGATGCGCCGCTACCTGATGGAGATGAAACCGCGCGCCCTGGCCCATATCGTTGCCATGGTCGCCCTGTACCGCCCGGGGCCGATTGAGTTCATCCCCGAATACATCCGCCGCATGCACGGCGAAGAGCCGGTTGTCTACCGCCACAATGCGCTCCAGCCGATCCTCCAGGAGACCTACGGCATCACGGTCTATCAGGAGCAGATCATGTACACGGCCATGCAGCTGGCCGGGTATTCGGCATCGGAGGCGGATTTCCTGCGCAAGGCGGTGGCGAAGAAGAAGGCTGACGCGCTGCACCAGGAGCGCGACCGCTTTGTCAGTGGGGCCGCGGGAAACGGCATCTCCACGTCTACGGCCAACGCGATCTTCGACGACTGGGAGGCCTTTGCGCGCTACGGGTTCCCCAAGGGACATGCGGCCGACTATGCCGTGATCTGCGTGCAGACGGCGTATCTCAAGGCGCACTACCCGACGGAGTACATGGCGGCGCTGATGTCGGTCTTCAAGGCTGACACCGACAAGGTGGCGTTGTACATCGTCGATTGCCGGCGCATGGGCATCGAGGTGCTCCTGCCCGACGTGAACGCCGGGGGGCTGGACTTCGAGATCGAAGACCGGCCGGGCGGCAAAGCAGCCATCCGCTTTGGCATGGCGGCGATCAAGAATGTCGGCGTGGGGCCGGTGCAGGCGATCCTGGAGGCGCGTGAGCGCGGCGGACGATTCGCTGACGTCGAGGACTTCGCCCGGCGGGTGGACCTGCGCCTGGTGGGGAAGCGTGCCCTGGAATGCCTGGTGCGCGTGGGCGCTCTCGACAGCCTGTGCCCGCGGTGCAACCTGCTCGAAGCAGTTGACCGCCTGATCAGTCTGTCGACGGCGCACTTCCGCGCCGCCGAGGTGGGCCAGCTATCCCTGTTCGGCGGGACCACCGGGGTCTCGGAGCGGCTGGAGCTACCAGCTTCCGGAGGCGGCGTCTTGCCGCGACAGCAACTGACGTGGGAGAAGGAGCTGCTCGGCGTCTATCTCTCCGATCACCCGCTGACGCCATACATGGACACGCTGACGCAGGTCGTGACGCACTTCAGCGCAGAACTCGGCGAAGCGGAGCATGGGCAGGCCGTGACCGTCGCCGGAGAGGTCAGTCACCTGCGTCCTTATCAGACGCGCACCGGCAAGACGATGGGCTTCGTCACCCTTGAGGACATGCAGGGCTCGATTGAGCTGGTCGTGTTCACCCGCGTGTGGACGGATGTGTCCCGCTGGCTGACCCCGGGGAGCATCGTGCTGGTGCGCGGCAAGGTCGATAGCGAGCGCGGCGATCCCAAGGTCCTGGCCGACGAAATCACGCGCGAGTTCACCATGGTCACGCCCGCCAGCGCTCCGTCGGTGCCGGCTGAGCCTGAACCTGCAGGAGAGGCCTGGGCGCCTGATGAATTGGCCGAGGCCTGGCCCGAAGCCGAGGTGATCGTGAGCGCGGTGGCGCCGACGGACGCACCTGCACCAGCCGCGCAACTGGGGCGGCGACCGTGAGCGCGATGCGCGGCGCATGCGGCGGGTCCACGGGCTGCTGACGTCCTATCCTGGCCGGGACCACTTCGTGTTCCACGTGTACGAGGCCTCCCGGCGCTACCATCTCGAGTTCCCCAACGCGACCACTGGCTACTGCGCCGACCTGCGCCGCGAGCTGACGATGCTGCTTGGCGAAGGCTCCGTGCAGGTTGAGGTACTGCGGATTCAATAGCGCGGTCCGACGGGCCGCATCATTTGACGGGAGGGAAGTTACATGCGCGTTGGCATACTGACAGGCGGGGGCGACGTCCCAGGGCTGAATCCGGCGATCAAGGCGGTGGTGCACCGGATGACGGACGCCGGGCACAAGGTCGTAGGCATCCGCCGCGGGTGGGGCGGGCTGCTGAAATGCCGGCCGGATGATCCAGCCTCCATCGACAAGAGCACGGTGGGCCTCGACCGGCTCGCGGTGCGCCGGATTGAACGGGAGGGGGGGACGTTCCTGCATTCGTCGCGCACCAACCCGGCGAAGATCAAGCCGGAGGACGCCCCTGACTTCCTGAAAGGCAAGGGTGCAGGGGACAAGGCACAGGACTACACCGACCACATCCTGAGCGTCCTTAAGGCACTGCAACTGGATGCGCTGGTGCCGATCGGCGGGGATGACACGCTGTCCTACGGTCTGCGGCTGCACGACGAGGGTTTCCCCGTGGTGGCCATTCCGAAGACGATGGACAACGACGTCAGCGGCACGGACTACTGTCTGGGATTCGCGACCGCCGTGTCCCGCAGTGTGCGCTTCATTACCGAGTTGCGGACGTGCATGGGATCTCACGAGCGCTTCGGCGTGATCGAACTGTTCGGACGCAATAGCGGGGAGACGGCGCTGGTATCCGGCTACCTGGCCTATGCGGACCGCGTCTGCATCTCCGAAGTGCCCTTCAACATCGAGAGACTGGCGGAGCTGCTGAAGGCTGATCGCAAGGCCAGCCCCAGCAACTACGCCATGGTCGTGATCTCTGAAGGGGCGCGCATGGAGGGCGGTGAGATCGTCCAGCGCGGCAGGGCGGACGCCTACGGGCATCAGAAGCTGGGTGGAATCGGGCAGGTGGCCGGCGAGATGATCAAGGAGATCACGGGCGTTGGGATCATTCACCAGAACGTGGCCTACCTGATGCGCTGCGGCGCCCCCGATGCCTTGGATCTGATGGTCGCCACCAACTACGGCACGCTGGCCGCTGACCTGCTGCTGGCCAAACGGTCCGGCCGGATGGTGGCGATGAAGAACGGATGCTACACGCACGTCTCGCTGACCGAGACACGTGCCGGCGCTCGCAAGGTTGATATCGACGCGCTGTACGATTCAGAGAACTACCGGCCGCGGATGCGTTCGGTCGAAGGGCTGCCGATGTTCCTGCGCTAGCCCCTGAGAGGTTCCGGCGATCGAAGGCACGCCCTCACCCGGGCGTGCCTTGCGTTTGTTCCGCTCCCGCGCGGATTGGCGAGAGAGGGAGGGGCACTCAATGGCAAGAGACTGCGAGGCTTCACATGCGTCGAGGCGCTGTGGGGCTAGCCATGAGGGGGGATGCATGGTGCTGCACATCGGGGATCACAGCCTGGACGAGGCGGCATAGCCTCATTTCCTCGAGCGAACCCTCGCCAATGCGGGCGGCCGAGGGACTCCCTGAGGAGGTTCTCGGCTTTCCCAAGGATCTCCTCGATGAACCTTCTCGTGGTCCAACTGTGAGGATCTTTCTACGGCCGTGCCAGAGTCCCACTGGAT